>CAZNZI010000724.1:0-3192 GCA_964577475.1 uncultured Rhodospirillaceae bacterium | reverse complement strand
CGCGCGCTGCTCGAAGCGGTGCCCAAGCCGGTGCCGCGCAAGCGCACGGCACGTACCGCACCGCTACCCCAAGCCGCCTCAACCGCGAACACGGGTTGCGCCTTCGCGGATCGGTGCCATCATGCGCAACCGCGCTGCCGGTCGGAGACCCCCGTGCTGCGGCCCCTGGCAGACGCCCATCGGGCGTCCTGCCATCTCGCCGAGCAAGTTATGGCTCTGCCGCAGGGCGAAGAAATTAACGCTTGATGACTGGGTATAATCCCTAGTTATACTGTTTCAAAATGCAGATTTGACGTGGCCCGGCCCCCGCCGGTGCCTGGAAGGGGAGAGTAGGCATGGTGAAAAAACTGAACATTGCCCTCGCCGCGATCGCGGTGGCGGCACTGCCTCTGGCCGCGCAGGCGGCGAAGAAGAGCGATTCGATCGTCATCGGCATGACCCTCGAACCGCCGGGCCTCGATCCGACCACGGGCGCTGCCGCGGCGATCGGCGAGATCGTCCACTACAACATCTTCGAAGGCCTGACCAAGATCGAAGGCGACGGCAAGATCGAGCCGCTGTTGGCCGAGAAATGGGATGTGGGCGCGGATGCCAAGACCTACACCTTCCATCTGCGCAAGGGCGTGAAGTACTCGAACGGCGAAGCCTTCAACGCCGCCGATGTGAAGTTCAGCTTCGAGCGCTTCGGCGCCGAGAAGAGCACCAACAAGGAAAAGAGCGTCTTCGCCAATATCGCGTCGATCGACACGCCCGATGATGCGACCGTCGTCCTGCATCTGAAGGACCCGAATCCGAATCTTCTGTTCAATCTGGGCGAAAACACCGGTGTCATCCTCGAGCCGAAGAGCGCCGACAATGACGCGACGGCACCTGTCGGCACCGGGCCCTACAAGCTGGGCGAATGGGTGAAAGGCTCGTCGATCAGCCTCGTGAAGTCGGACAGCTATCGCGAGCCGGGCAAGATCAAGATCGCCAAGGCCACCTTCCGCATCATCAACGATGCGGCGGCGCAGACCGCGGCGGTGCTCGCTGGCGATGTGGACGCCTTCCCGCGCTTCAACAACTTCGATGCGGTGAAGCAGCTGCAGGCCAATGCCAAGCTGACCGTCGTCTTCGGTTCGACCGAAGGCAAGACGATCATCTCGACCAACAATAAGAAGGCCCCCTTCGACAAGCTCGAAGTGCGCCAGGCGCTGGCCTATGCGATCGATCGCGAGGCCGTGAACAAGGCCGCGGTGAACGGTTACGGCAAGCTGATCGGCAGCCACTACACGCCAACCGATCCCGACTATATCGATCTCACCAAGACCTATCCCTACAACCCCGAGAAGGCCAAAGAGCTGCTGAAGAAGGCCGGCGTCTCGAACCTGGAAGTCAGCCTCAAGCTGCCACCGGTTCCCTATGCCCGCAACAGCGGCGAAGTGGTTGCCGCCGAACTCGGCAAGGTCGGCATCAAGGTGAACATCGAGAACGTCGAATGGGCGCAGTGGCTCGACACCGTGCTCAAGGCGCCGCACAACTTCGACCTGACGATCATCAGCCATGTCGAACCGCGCGACCTGAACATCTATGCGAACCCTGAGTACTACTTCCAATACGACTCAAAGAAGTTCCAGGAGATCTACAAGGGTCTGAGCACGGCTACGACCGATGCCGACATCAAGAAGTATACGGTCGAGGCGCAGAAGCAGCTCGCGGCCGACGCGGTCAACGTCTACCTGTTCGCCTTGCCGCAAGTGGTGGTGACCAAGAAGGGACTCAAGGGCTTCTGGAAAAGCTCGCCGATCTTCGCGAACGATCTGTCCCAGGTTCATTGGGACTGATCGCCGCATCTAGGCTATAACGCGGGGCGGGTGGCGCGAGTCACCCGCCCTTTTCTTTTCCGGGGACCGCGAATGGGAGCGACGCGTGCCGATCTGCCCACCGAGTTGTGGCGCTGGGACGCGCTCGACCTGGCAGCGGCGATTCGCGAACGCCGCATTTCAGCGCGCGAGGCGGTGCAGGCCAGCCTCGATCGACTGGCCGTCGTCAATCCCGTGGTTAACGCCGTCAACGATATCCAGGCCGACGCTGCGCTGAAGGCGGCCAACACCGCCGATATCAGAGTCAGGCATGGCGTAGCGCTGGGGCCGCTGCACGGCGTGCCGGTGACCATCAAGGACCTTGCCGATCAGAAAGGCCGCGCCACCGTGGATGGCGTGGCCGCTTTCAAGACTCGCATCGCGACCGATGACAGCCCGGTGGTGACGCAGTGGCAGGCGGCCGGCGCGATCATCATCGGCCGCACCAACACGCCTGCGTTTTCCTCACGCTGGGATACCGACAATGCCGTGTTCGGCCGCACCTGGAACCCATGGACGCGCGCACGCACCGCGGGTGGTTCGTCGGGCGGCGCGGCGGCGGCTCTCGCCGTCGGCATCGGCGCACTGGCTCATGGCAGCGATTTCGGCGGCTCGATCCGTTATCCGGCCCAGTGCTGCGGTGTGGCCGGCATCCGGCCGACCCAGGGCCGCGTGCCGCGCTTCAACAGCACGATGGCCGCCGCCACCCCGCTGTTCGCCAACCTGATCGCCGTCAACGGCGTGTTGGCGCGCCATGTGCGTGACCTGCGCGTTGGACTGGCGACGATGAGCGCGGGCGATGTGCGCGATCCCCTCTGGGTTCCTGCGCCGCTCGACGGCCCGCCGCTGCCCAAGCCGATCAAAGTGGCATTGGTCACCGAATCGGAAGGGCTCTTCGTCCATCCCGCTCAACGCGAGGCGGTGGTGAAGGCCGGGCGTGCGCTGGAAGCTGCGGGCTACGCCGTCGAGCAGGTGCAGCCGCCCTCGATCGATGCCGCCTCCACCCTGCGCGCCAAGCTGAGTGCGGCCGATCTCGGCGGGCGCGTGATGGAGGTGTTCCGCAAGCTCGGCGATCCCGACATGGCGCGGCACGTGCAACTCTTCCTCGATGTAGCACCGCGCATCACGGACCAGGCCGATTATCAGGATTCGCTGGCCGCGGTGATGGTCCACCGCTCGGCCTGGGATCAGTTCCTGACGCGGTATCCGCTGATCCTCGGACCGACCTCCGGCGATCTGCCGGCACTGATCGGCTTCGAATTCCGCGACGAGGACGCGATGCGCCACATGCTGGCGGCCCAGGCATTGATGACCACCGTCAATCTTCTGGGCCTGCCCGCGCTCGCAGTGC
>CAZNZI010000723.1:0-2197 GCA_964577475.1 uncultured Rhodospirillaceae bacterium | reverse complement strand
GATGCTTCGCAAAGAGGCATCTTCCATATTGCATGTTGAAGTCTTGTCGCACGATCCGTCATGCGAATGGCGTTGGGCCGTGCACCGACCGCGCTTCTGCGGAATCCCGAGACGTCTAACCGTATCATGCTGGCCCCCTTCCGGCGCTAAAGTGTTTTATTGCGGTCTAGATGACTTCTGTAATTCGGAGGGGACATGCCCAGCGGTGCCAACCTACCAAGCCTTCGCCAGATTCGAGAACTCGCCGACGAGTTCAAGTTCGAGCTCACCGACGATCAGGTAAAATCCTATCAGAAGCTGATGGAAGGGCCGATTCTGTCGACCCGTAAGCTGGAGGAGATGCCCGAGTTCCGCCTGCCGGTTAAGTACCCGCGGACCAGCGGATATCGTCCGAGCGCGGAGGAGAATCCTTTCAACGCCTGGTATTGGCGCTGCCATATCGAAGGTGCCAAGTCTGGCTCGCTCAAGGGCTACGATGTCGGCATCAAGGACGCGATCTGCGTCGCCGGCGTTCCGATGATGAACGGTACGCGCATTCTCGAGGGCTACGTTCCGGACGTCGACGCGACCATCGTCACGCGCATTCTGGATGCGGGCGGCACGATCGTCGGTAAGACGAATACGGAAGACTGCTCATTCTCGGGCAGCGGCCACACCTCTGCCATGGGCCCCGTTCGCAACCCCCACCGGCCCACTCACGCGCCAGGCGGCTCGTCTGCCGGCAGCGGCGCGGCCGTCGCGTCGGGCGACGTGAAGATGACGCTGGGCGGCGACCAGGCCGGCTCGATCCGTATCCCCGCCTCGCGTTGCGGCATTGTCGGTCTGAAGCCGACATTCGGTCTCGTTCCTTATACCGGCGCCGTCATGATCGACATGACTCTCGATCACGTGGGGCCGATGTGCGATACGGTCGAGAACACAGCGCGCCTCCTGTCCGTCGTCGCGGGACCGGATCCGCTCGATCCGCGCCAGCGCGGCATCATTCCGGAAAACTACGTGAAAGACTACATGCCCGCCATCGGGCGCGGCGTGAAGGGGCTGCGGATCGGCATCGTCAAGGAAGGCTTCAATCAGAAGCCCTGGACCGATCTCGGTTTCCCCGGCAGCGACGAAATCGTCGACCGGAAGTGCAAGGCGGCGATCAAGGCGCTGGAGAAGCAGGGCGCCATTGTCACCGAAGTGTCGATCCCGATGCACATGATGGGCCCGCACCTGTGGAACGGTATCGGCATCGAAGGCCCAGCGGCCTTCATGATCAAGGCCAACAATCTCGGCACCAACTGGAGCGGTTTCCACAACACGCAGCTGCTCGACGCGCTGGGCCGCGGCTTCGACTCGCGGGCTCAGGATCTGCCGATCCCGGCCAAGCTCGTCATGCTGCTCGGTGAATATCTGCGCCGCAACTATCACGGCCGATATTACGCCAAGGCGCAGAATCAGCGTCACCTGCTGCGCGCCGCCTATGACAAGGCGCTCGAGAGCGTCGACATTCTGGCGATGCCCACGGTGCCGTTCCTCAGCCCGCAGTTGCCGGACGAGGGCTGCTCGATCGAGGTCTACATGAAGGCGGCCCTCGATATGATCGCCAACACGGCCCAGTACTGCATCAGTCACCACCCTGCAGTGTCGGTCCCGTGCGGCATGCATGACAACCTGCCGATCGGCTTGATGCTTGCCGGCCGCCACTTCGACGACCTCACAGTTCTGCAAGCGGCGGATGCGGTGGAGAAGTCGGGCGACTGGCGCAAGCTGTAGTCGAAGGAGACGGCGGTGACCTCTGATGCGTTCGAACATCACGTGGCTTATTTGGGCGACGTTCGCCTGCACTATGTCACCGCTGGATCTGGAGAACCGTTAGTTCTGCTACATGGTTGGCCCCAAACCTGGTGGGAATGGCGGCACATCATGCCCGCGCTTGCCGAGCGTTATCTCGTGATAGCGCCCGACATGCGCGGTCTTGGTGACTCCAGTTGTCCACAAACCGGCTACGATAAGAAGACTGTTGCCAACGACATCTACAGGCTTGTCCACGATCAATTGGGCCACGAGAGGATTTGTCTCGTGGGCCATGATTGGGGCGGCCCTGTTGCCTATGCGCTGACGAGCGCGCACCCACAAATGGTGCGACGCCTGGCCATCCTCGATGTCGCCATCCCGTTTGGGGACACCGACGAATTCACCTGGCGCGGGCGGCGCT
>CAZNZI010000722.1:0-2217 GCA_964577475.1 uncultured Rhodospirillaceae bacterium | reverse complement strand
AGGCAGGGCGCGGCCGGCAGTTCGGCCAGATCATCGAGCCCCATCGAACGGGCCAGTGTCCGCACATCGGCTTTCGATATCCCCGCCTCGACGAAAGGATGGCGCACGCCGTGCTCCGCGGCGGCCTTGAGGCCGGGCCTGAAATCGCCGAGGTCGTCGGTGTTGGTGCCGGAGAGGACCGTACCCGCAAAGCGTTCCGCGATCTCGCCATAGAGGTTGGTCTTGCAGAAATAGCAGCGGTTGACCGGATTGGCGCGGTAGGCGGGATCGGCGAACTCACCGGCATCGATCGTCTCGAGTCTCCAGCCCTGGCGCGCGGCATAGGCCCGCACACGCGCAGTGGCTTCCATCGGAACGGCAGGCGAAATCGCATGGACCATGCGGGCGGCCGTGCCGCGCCGCTGATGCAGCAGGGCGGCGAGCGTCATGCTGTCGACACCGCCGCTGACGGCGACGACCGGATCGCTCAAGGCATCGAGGATGTCGGACAGCGCGGTCATGACGCTTCATCCTCGGGGTGCAGCGCCCGGCGGGCGGCGCGGCGGCGCAGGTCTTCCCGGTCGGCGGCGCTACCGGCTTCGGCCACGTCGTCGGCCTCGGCCTTGGCGGTCGGACCTTTCGGGCGCTCGGCGATCTTCACGCGCACGGTGCCGGTCTCGTCCTCGACCTTCACGCCACGGCGCGGCAGTACGGCACGCTCTTCGGTGCGCAGGCGCAGGCCGAGGGTCGTGGTTTCGTCGAAGATCGTCTGGATCACCGTCTCGCGCACGGCCGGATCGGCCATCACCCGCACGGCCTGGACCCAGCGGCCCTTCTTGCCGATCCCGGCGAAGGCGATCACATCGCGCACCCCGGCAGTGGCGCGCAATTTGTCGAGGCCGATGGCGAGGTCTTCGCCCGACTGATCATCGATATCGAATTCGAGGACGAGTACCGCGTTGCTCGATTGCGCTTCCTCGGCGAAGGCCAGGATACGCAGCACGTTGGGCAGGCCGGCGAATTGCTTCGTGCCCGCACCGGTGCCCTTGGCGATCAGGCGCCCGGTGAAGCCGGCCGTTTCGGTCTCGGGCGCGAGATAGCGCAGGATCGCAGCACCCGTCGGCGTCACGCGCTCGCCGGGCACACCGTCATCGCGCATGGCGAAACCGTCGAGCAGATGGGCGGTGGCGGGTGCGGGAACGGGTAGAAGCCCGTGTGCCGTTTTCACCAAGCCCGCGCCGAGGGGCAGGGGACGGCAGCGCCACCGCACGGGACCCAGAGCATCGATGATGATCGCGGCGGCGACGATATCGGCCTGGGTGTCCCAATCAGCAATCTCGTGGAAATGCACCTTCTCCAGCGGCACGCGATGGACCGCGGCCTCGGCCTTGCCCAGCAGGTCGAGGATGCCGAGCGCATGGACGCGCGCTGCTTCGGGGATCGGCGCTTCGCTCAGGCGTCGCCGGAAATCGGGATAGGCCCCACTCGGTGCTTGCGCGTCACCTTCGAAGGTGAAGCCTGCGGCGGCCAGACCATTGCTGCGCCGCTCGACCAGCTCGACCCGGCAGCCCTGCGGCAAGCCACTCCGGTGGATCGCATCGAAGACCGGCACTTTGAGATCGGGAAACGCATCCAGCATGGCGGCAACGAACATGTCGCCGCTGATGCCGCCGACCGGATCGAGAACGATGAGCGAAGGCCGCCCTTCTGGCATCACGCGCCCGCGTATTTCGGAATGACGTAGGGGCCTTCCGGAATGAAGGCGATCGCGTCGTCGCCGGCCGCGGTGGCCGCCTTGCGGATCGCGGCGTCGAGATCGGGCACGATCTCCACGCCGGTCAGGCGATGGTCGGCTTCGGGCAGGCCGCGGGTGAAAAGCTGGATATGGCCGACGCGCATCGGCTTCAATTGCATCTCGGTCTGCCACTCGTCGATATCGGCCAGCGGTTTGGGCAGGATACTGTCGAGGAAGCGCTGCGGCCCCATCTCCACCAGCCGCTGCTGGGCCGCGCGGAATTCCTTCGAGCCCATGCCTTCGGAACAGTCCGACGCGATGATCAGCGTGCCCCCGGGCGCCAGGATGTCGACGGGCGTCACCATGCCCTTCACGGTCTGGTAGTAGGTCTGGTCGAGCGGATAGCCGGCCGCCGAGGTGACAATGGTCTTGAAGCGGCGCGGGATCGGCACTTGAATCCAATCCTCCACGAAGCGCACAGCGGCCAGATGGCTTTCGATGAT
>CAZNZI010000721.1:0-3073 GCA_964577475.1 uncultured Rhodospirillaceae bacterium | reverse complement strand
CGTGTTGTCGTTCCTTGCGATGGGACTTCGATAGCTGCGAGGATTTGTCGCTCCCATGATGGTTCACGCCGCAACAGTCATGGGATATGCAGACCACGCTTTGGTCACGAGCCCCGCATCTTGAAAAGGCGAAAAGTGAATCGTTCCCACACGCGGACTCGATAACGCGACGGTGAGGGCAGGGTAGCGGGGGTATGGCGGGGCTACTGCAGGGACGGAATTTCTTCGGCACCATTCGCGTGGCAGGCGGGTGGCGAGGGAAGCGCGTGCCGGAAACAGCCTGGGCTGGATCGTTTTGGGTTCTGCGAAGACGGGACAACAACAAATGAAAAAAGGAGTTTCGTCATGCCCAACTACCAAATTCTCTTCACGGGAAAAGATACTGCGACACAGATTCGCGATGAGTTCATCGCCGAAAGCGACACGACGGCCGTTTTGGTCGCCGACTGGCTCTTCGACGCCTGTTCGGAAACCTTCGCCAGTTACGAGCTGTGGTCCGGGGCGCGCCAGTTCGTTCCGCTGTCGCAGATGGGGATCAGCGGCCTGACACTCGCCATGCGCAGCAAAGCCGACAGCACGCGGGCCGTGCAGAGGATCGTAGCCGATCGCGTGCACGTCTTGATGGGTACCTACGAGTCCGTTGCGCGAAGTAGACGTCTGCTTCAGGAGGCGAGAAAGCTCGACGGCTTGCTTGGCCTCCAACCGGACGACGATGATTGATCGGCCGCGCGACTAATCGAAAAAATAAATAGTTCCCTGGTCTTGCAGGTCACAAAATGACCGCGCCTTCCGCGATGCGGGCCGCGATAGAAATGCGGCGCGTGTCGCGGATCAGGTTCTCCTCGGCTCACGCGATGAAGAAGCAAGATGCAAGGTCGGCGCGGCAACGCATCTCCCACGGTTGCCAAGCGTGACGTTCCCGAGGGAAGGACAGGTTATGAAGGGAGACGAGTTTATCTCTGCGGCACAGTTACTCGTGCGTACCTCGACAGATTGGCGGACCGAGATTGCCCTGCACCTCAGCGTCGATCTTGAAGCAGTAGAGACCTGGATCCGGGCCGATGAGACGCCACCCTGGGTCGATGCGAAGATGACCGAACTGTCGGCTCTGCAAGTCCCCTCGCTCTGGCCGCGCGATGAATGGCTGATGGGATTCTGTCCGGCGGCCAACGGCCACGAACGGCAATACATCGTTCACATGGCGCCGCCGCGTTTCGCAGCGCGCTTGGTCGACTGCAATGAATATGGCATCCCCAGCGTCGAGGAAGAACCGGTCGACGCCTCCACCGGGATCGTTTATCGCGCGGGACCCGATACGCTGTTCTGCGAAATCGACTGGATCGATCAGCCGGAGTTCGGTCAGATTCCCAAATTGCTGCACGCGGCGGTCGACGCGATTCTCGAGATGGACGAGCGCATCTCCTAAGGAGAAGGCTGCAGAAAGATCACCGGCGATTGCCGATGGCCTCGATTAAGTTGCGGGACGGAAACGGGGGTGTGCTGGCATTACGACGCAAGAGCGTTGCCGGCACCGTATTCAACATTCGATGAGCGGATCGGAAGGCACTTTCAGCCCTGCTGAAGGGATGGCCTCGCGCGTTCCGGAGGCGAGGATGGTTGGGAGTTGGTTGCACATAACATCGATGGCGGCCCTGGCGATCGGGCTGGTCTATACGACCGCGTTGGCTATCGATGAGGTTCGACATCCGGCGCCCGGATGGACGGCCGTCATTGCCTGGCCGGCCGCGGCGGTACTTGCAGGCGCCGTGCTCTACTGGGCCTATCACCAATAGACCGTGCGGCGCGTCGCGGGATCAGAGCCGGCGCAGCCAGTTGAGGGCGGCCGGTACCCATGGCCCGTCGGCTTCGCCACCCGCGAAGCTTGCCGCGAAATGATCGCGGCCCTCCATCACCATGTGCTCCACTTCGCTGCCGGCGGCGCCGAGCACCTTGACCATTTCCGCGCCCTGGGTGATCAGGTGCGGGAAGTCCTTGGTGCCATAAGCGACGAAGAAGGGCGGCGGCACGCCCTGGATGTTGAGGACTGGGCTTGCCGGCGTTTCCAGGCCGTTGCCTTCCGGTCCCAGAAAGCGCGGCCGCATCGAGAGTCCCGAGCCTTCGCCGAACCGGAACACGCCCGAGATCGGCAGGCAGAGCTTGATCACGTCATTGGGCAGGCCGAGACCAGCCTGCCAGTCCCGCTTCACCGCGAGCAGCGCGCCGTAGTGGCCACCGGCCGAGTGCCCGCCGATCGCCAGACGTTTCGGATCGGCCTTGAACAGGCCGGCGTTCTTCCACAGCCACTGCACCGCAAGGGCGCAGTCGTCATAGGCGGCCGGAAAGATGTGCTTCGGCGCGAGGCGATAACCGATGCTGGCGAAGGTGATGCCATGGGCCGTGAAGGCCGGCGCCATGAAGCTCATCCATTCTTTATAGCCGCTGACCCAGCCGCCGCCGTGGATGAAGGCGAATATCCGTCCGTCGGGTTTGGCCGGGGCATAGATCGCGATCGACTGATAGGGATCGGTGCCGTACTGGAATTCCTGAAACGGCACGCCCGACGACATCATCATGCAAGCGTCGCGATAAGGCGTGGCGACGGCGGAAACCGGTTCCTGGGGCGGATAGTCCTGAGGGCGCATGGCGTGGCTCTCTTTATCTTCTTATTATCTTCCTATCTTCTCAGTGGCGAACGCGGGCAACCTTCATCTTCTCGTCGACGATCTTGCCCTTCTGGATGATCGTCTTGTTGTCGAGGATCAGGGTGCAGTCGCGCATCGGCACGTCGTAGTGCCCGCGCGTCTTGCGTTTGCCGCCGCCTTCGGTATTGGGACCGGTCGAGAACAGGAAGTTGCCGGGGAAGACGCGGGCCGCGGCGCGGGCGCGTTCCGGCGTGTCGCCCTGCAAGCCCATCCAGTACCACGGCGCCTGCGGATTGAGTCCCCAGCCGAGATGCGACACGGCATAAGGATCGCGATCGTCGGGCGAGGCCTTGTTGTCGTCGAGCCAGTCCTGCATCAGCTTGGCGTCGAGCCCGCCCGCCACCTCGGTGATGAAGCCGATGCGGATCGTC
>CAZNZI010000720.1:0-1917 GCA_964577475.1 uncultured Rhodospirillaceae bacterium | reverse complement strand
GACGCGGCGGTTCTTCAGCGCCGAACGCGCGGCCAGCTTGGCCACCGCCATCGACTTGCCGACGCCATGGGGTCCCACCAGCATGAAGGGGCGCGGCGCCACCTGATCGGGCAGGGGCGCGAAGGCGAAACCGGATTCGAGTGCCGCGGCGCAGGCGAGGCTCGGGTCCTCGACGCCGGAATTGCGCACCACATTGATCAGACGCTCGACCAGGCGGGGCGGCACGCCGTGATCGGAGAGCGCTTCGCGCACCACTTCGGCGGCGGGCATCCGGTCGGCATCGGCGAGGATGCCGCCGATCTCGTCTTCGACATCCGTGGGCTCGAGCGCGGCGGTGATGCGCACGCCCTTGCCGCCCGCGGCGCGCTGGGTCGAGACGATGATCGCATCGTCGCCCAACTCGCGGCGCACCAACTGCATGGCCTCCGCCATGCTGGGCGCGATGAAGGATTTCAGGCGCATCGGCTAGCCATTGGATCAACCATTGGCGCCTCAGACCGAGCCCAAGGTCTTGATCTTGGCCTTGGGATGCACCTCGGATTGCGACATGACCACCGTGATCGGGCGGAAGCGTTCGATGATCGAACGCACATAAGGCCGCACGGTCGGGCTGGTGAGCAGGACCGGCGTCTCGCCCTGCATGGCGAAACGCTCGAAGACCTGGCGGGTCTTGGTGATGAATTCCTGCATGCGGCTGGGCGCCATGACCAACTGGCGTTCGTCGCCCTGGCCCTGCAGTGAATCGATGAAGCCCTGTTCCCATTCGGGCGAGAGCGCGACGAGCGGGATGAAGCCCTGCGGCCCCGTGTTGGCGTCGCTGATCTGCCGCGCGAGGCGCGTGCGCACATGCTCGGTGATGACCATGACATTGCGCGAATGGCCGACGGCCTCGGCGATGCCTTCGAGGATGGTCGGCAGGTCGCGCACCGAGACGCGCTCGGACAGCAGGTTTTGCAGCACGCGCTGGATGCCGCCGAGCGTGTATTGCGCCGGCACCAGGTCGGCCACCAGCTTCTGGCTTTCCTTGTCCATCTCGTCGAGCAGCTTCTGGGTCTCGGCATAGGACAGAAGCTCGGCCATCTGTTCCTTGATGACCTCGGTCAGATGGGTGGTGATGATGGTCGAGGGATCCACGACCGTATAGCCGCGGAACAGCGCCTCTTCGCGGTTGGTCGGGTCGATCCACATGGCCGGCAGGCCAAAGGTCGGTTCCTTGGTCTTTTCGCCGGGGAGCGTGATGTCCTCGCCGCGCGGGTCCATCACCATCAGCATGTTGGGGCGGATGTCGCCGCGGCCGGCTTCCACTTCCTTGACGAAGATCACATAGGCGTTCGCCGGCAGCTGCATGTTGTCCTGGATGCGCACGCTGGGCATCACGAAGCCCATCTCGCCCGCCAGCGCCCGGCGCAACGCCTTGATCTGGTCGGTCAACCGCTGGCCGCGCGGCGTGTTGATCATCGAGAGCAGGCCGTAGCCCAATTCGAGACGGACGTTGTCGATGCGCAGAGCAGTCGAGATCGGTTCCTCGGCCACCGGCGCTTCCGGCGGGGCCTTGGCGGCGACGGCCGCGGCGGCGGCCACGCGCTGCTTTTCCTTGCGGCCGAGCAGATAGCTGGCGCCGCCGGTCACCAGGGCCAGGCCCAGGAAGGGCAGCATCGGCATGTCGGGCAGCAGCGCCACGCAGACCAGCAGGAAGGCGCTGACGCCCAGCACCTTCGGGTAATTGGTGAACTGCGCGACGACGGCCTTTTCCGTGGCCTCGGTCAGGCCGGCCTTGGTGACCAGCAGGCCGGCGGCGGTCGAGACGATCAGCGCCGGGATCTGGGTGACCAGACCGTCGCCCACCGTCAGCTTGGTGTAGAACTCGGCGGCATCGGAGAACGAAAGGCCCTGCTGCGCGATGCCGATGATCATGCC
>CAZNZI010000719.1:0-4749 GCA_964577475.1 uncultured Rhodospirillaceae bacterium | reverse complement strand
TCCATTGACTTCTTGCGGCCGACGGCACGGCTGACGGCCACCATCGGCGTCGAACAGAAAAGACCGATATTGACGCCGGGCGTCGCAAAGCGCGCGTCGTTAGAGGCCACGGCCAGATCGCAGGTGGCGACCAACTGGCAGCCGGCGGCGGTGGCGATGCCGTGGACGCGCGCGATTACCGGCTTGGGCAGGCGCACGATGGCGGTCATCAGCTCGACGCAGCGCGCGAAAGTGGCTTCATACGCTTCGCGGCGCGGATCGGCGCGCATTTCCTTGAGGTCGTGGCCGGAACAGAAGGCGGGCCCGGCACCCGCCAGGATCACCACATGGATCGCAGGATCGGCGGCTCCATCCGTCAGCGCCGCGATCAGCGCCCCCATCAGCGCCATCGAGAGCGCGTTGCGCGCCTGCGGGCGATTGAGGGTCAGCGTGAGGACGCCGCCCTCGATTGAGCGAAGCAGCAGCGGCGGCGAGGACAGGTCGGTCATGGCGGTCACCTTCGCCCGGGTGATGAGGCCCCGATTAAAGCACCGCCGCGCCATCGCCACGAGGCCGATTTTTCGCTAGCCTCATTGGACATCCAGGGGAGGCTCGCGGTATGAGCAAGATCGATCCGAAGACGGTTGAGGCTGAGATCGGAACGACCTATCCACCGCCGTTTCACGAACCGTGCCGGGCGCGCGAACGGAAACGGCTTGGCGCGGCGGCGGGACTCACGCAAATGGGTGTCAACCTCTTGCGCCTGTCGCCGGGCGCCTGGTCGAGCCAATGCCATTGGCATACCCACAGCGATGAGTTCGTCTATATCCTGGAAGGCGAAGTGGTTCTGGCCACCAGCAAAGGCGAGGAAATCCTGCGCGCCGGCGACACGGCCGGCTTCAAAGCGGGCGACTCCGAGGGGCACTGCCTGCAGAACCGGTCATCCGCCGACGCCGTAGTGCTTGAGATCGGTACGCGGTCGGCCGAAGACGGCGCGTTCTACCCCGGGCAGGATCTTGCAGCGCCGCCGCTCGGCCAGCCCGCCATGTATACGCATCTCGACGGCACGCCCTATACCGACTTCAAACGCCGCGGCCCGCAGGACGACTGACGGTTATTCGGCGGCGCGCTGCTGGTGTTTGACGCCCAGCCACATCGGCGTGCGGGCCAGCGCATATTGGCCGGGGACGCCTGGCTTGGCACCCAAGACATCGGCCGCATGCCAGACCCAGCGCGGATCGTCGAGGAAACCGCGCGCGACGGCGATCATATCGGCCTTGCCTGAAGCGACGACCTCGTTCGCTTGTTTCGGTTCGACGATCATGCCGACCGCGCGGGTGGCGATGCCGGTTTCGCGCTTGATGCGCTCGGCGAACGCGACCTGGAAGCCGGGGCCGACCGGAATCTTGGCGTCGTGGATCAGTCCGCCCGAGGAGGCGCAGCAGTAGTCGACGCCTTCAGTCTTCGCGGCGGCGACATAGCGCACGGTCTGGTCGATGTCCCAGCCGGCCTCGGCCCAGTCGGTCGCGCTGACGCGCATGCCGAGCGGCTTGTCGGCCGGCCACACGGCGCGCACGGCCTTGATCACTTCGAGCGGGAAGCGGGTGCGGTTCTCGAACGAACCGCCGTATTGATCGGTCCGCTTGTTCGAAAGTGGCGAGAGGAATTCATGCAGCAGATAGCCATGCGCCGAATGGACTTCAAGCAGGTCGAAGCCGAGGCGCTGGGCGCGTTGGGCTGCGCTGACGAAGGCGGCTTTGATCCGCGCGAGGTCTTCGGTGGTGGCCGCGCGCGGCGCGGGCCAGTTGGCGTGCGGGACGTTCGAGGACGAGACGGTTTCCCACGGCCCTTCATCGGGCCGCAGCGGCAGACCGTCGAGCCAGGGCGCGTGGACCGAACCCTTGCGGCCGGAATGCCCGATCTGGATGCCGGTCTTGACCGGATTGACGGCGCGCAGACCGGCGAGCAGGGACTTGAACCCGGCTTCGTTGGCATCGGAATAGAGGCCCGTGCAGCCGGGCGTGATGCGGCCGATCGCCTCGACCGCGGTGGCCTCGACCATCAACAGGCCGGGGCCCGATGCGGCGAGGCTGCCGAGATGCTGGGCGTGCCAGGCGTTCGGTGTGCCATCGACGGCGCTGTACTGGCACATGGGCGAGACGACGATGCGATTGGGCAAGGTGAGCCCGCGCAGCGTGATCGGTTGGAACAACGGCACGGCGTCGCTCATCGTCGTCTCCCCTGATGTCGGCTGAGAATCAGCTCAGATCGAACAGAATGAACTCGGTGCCGGGTTTTGTCGCCGTGATCTTCACCTGTTCGGCCTCTTCCACCGCCGCGCCGTCACCGGCCACAAGATCCTGGCCGTTGACCGACACCGCGCCCGAGACCACCTGCACCCAGGCGCCGCGCTCCTTGGCGATGGTGAGTTCGACCGACTTGCCTTCGTCGAGCACCGAGGCGTAGAGGCTGACATCCTGATGGATCTTCAGCGAGCCGTCCTTGCCGTCGGGCGAGACGACCAACTTCAGCTTGTTGTGCTTGTCCTCTTCCGCGAACAGCTTCTGCTCGTAGCCGGGCGTCAGGTTGCGCGCGTTCGGCAGCAGCCAGATCTGCAAGAGCTTCACCGGCTCGGTCTTCGAGCGATTGAACTCGGAATGACGGACTCCGGTGCCGGCCGTCATGCGCTGCACCTCGCCGCGGCGGATGACGGACTGGCCGCCCGTGCTGTCCTTATGTTCGAGCGCGCCGGAAATCAGATAGGTGACGATTTCCATGTCCTTGTGCGGATGGGTGGGGAAGCCGCCGCCGCCCGCGACCACGTCTTCGTTGATCACACGCAGCCAGCGATAGCCCATCTGATTCGGATTGTAGAAATCCGCGAAGGAGAAGCTGTGATGCGATTGCAGCCAGCCGTGATTGGCCCAGCCGCGCGCATCGGATGGCAGAACATGAACGGTCATTGCAGTTTCTCCTTCGCCTTCGTCGCGGCTTAGAATTCTTTGCCGATCATACGATCGATCGACCACCGGCCGCCGCCGCGAATCGCGACCACCAGAGCGAGCAGGCACCACATCAGCGGATATTCGAAGCCACCGCCCTGGGCGAAGAAACCCTTGGGCAGATGAACCATGAACACGATCACCAGGAACTCGACAAAGACAATCGCGGCGACCGGGCGCGTCAGGAAACCCAGGACAAGAAATATGCCGCCGACGAATTCGATCAAGGCCGCGAGGGGGCCGAAGAAACCGGGGAGGCCCATGTACTTTTCGAATGCCTGGCTGAGCGCGTCGAAGCCGACCGGGCTGTTCGCCCCGGCACCCCAACCGAACAGCTTCTGGCAGCCGTGCGGAATCAACCAGAGGCCCGTGACGATGCGGATCAGCGGATCGCAGAGCGGGTTGAGCGCAGCGTAGAGCGGGGCGAGGGCGGGGAGCAGGAGTTTGGGTTGGCTACCGTAGGGCATGGGCGATCATCCTTCGCGGAGGGTTGCCGGGCGGCAGTGAGCGAATTGGAACAGTGGTGGATACCATTCTGTTGCTTTCCGCGCAACCGTGTCCGAGCCGCCCCGCGGGCAAATGCGCCGCGCCGTCAGGGTGTTACCCCCTCCGCGCGCGGGGGTGATACCCGCCATGCCGGTCTTGTTGAGGGGGGGAGGCGCGGTTAATGTCCGTCCACCCCCGGACCCCCCGAGACCTCAGGCCGAGACCTCACGACACCCGCGGGATAGGAAAGCCTCTTCATGACCGATCGCGTCCTCATCATCGACTTCGGGTCCCAGGTGACTCAGCTGATCGCGCGGCGGCTGCGCGAGAGCGGAGTCTATTGCGAGATCCATCCGTTCAACAAAGTCGATGCGGCGAGTCTGAAGAGCTTCGACCCCAAGGGCATCATCCTCTCCGGCGGTCCCGCTTCGGTGACGGAGAAGGATAGCCCGCGCATCCCCGACGCGGTCCTCACGGCGAAGCTGCCCATCCTCGGTATCTGCTACGGCCAGCAGGCGCTGTGCAACCAGCTCGGCGGCATGGTCGAGCCCGGCGACCAGCGCGAGTTCGGCCGCGCCTATGTCGACGTCACCGATGACTGCGCGCTGTTCACCGACGCCTGGCACAAGGGCGCCCATGAGCAGGTGTGGATGAGCCATGGCGACCGCGTCACCAAGCTCCCGCCCGGCTTCCGCGTGGTGGGCACGTCGGAGGGCGCGCCGTTTGCCGCCATCGCCGACGACCAGCGCCGCATCTATGCCGTGCAGTTCCACCCCGAGGTGGTGCACACGCCGCACGGCGCGCAGCTTCTGAAGAACTTCACCCATGGCGTCGCCGGCTGCACGGGTAGCTGGACCATGGCCGCCTTCCGCCAACAGGCGATCAAGGCGGTGCGCGACCAGGTGGGCGGCAAGCGCGTGCTCTGCGCGCTCTCAGGCGGTGTCGACTCCTCGGTGGTCGCCGCGCTGATCCACGAGGCGGTGGGCGACAAGCTGACCTGCGTCTATGTCGATCACGGGCTGATGCGCAAGGGCGAGTCGGAGCAGGTGGTCTCGGTGTTCCGCGACCGCTTCAACATCCACCTCGTCCATGTCGACGCGTCGGACCTGTTCCTGGGCAAGCTGGCCGGCAAGACCGACCCGGAGGAGAAGCGCAAGATCATCGGCGCCACCTTCATCGACGTGTTCGAGGCCGAGGCGAAGAAGATCGGCGGCGCCGATTTCCTGGCGCAGGGCACGCTCTATCCCGACGTGATCGAATCGGTCAGCGTCACCGGCGGCCC
>CAZNZI010000718.1:0-8392 GCA_964577475.1 uncultured Rhodospirillaceae bacterium | reverse complement strand
CGTCATGGTCGCGGCGGTCCTCGAAGTCGAGAACGGCAGGATCGCTGCGGCCCGGGTCGCGGTCGGGGCCTGTTCCGCCGCCGCGCGCCGGCTGCCCGCCCTCGAAGCCGCACTGGTCGGTCGGCCTGCCGCCGCTGGCTTGGGCGATGCGGTTGCGGGCGATCATCTTGCCGCCTTGACACCGATCGACGATGTCCGTGGCTCCGCCGTCTATCGCCGCGACGCCGCCCGCACGCTGGTTGCGCGCGCCCTCGACGGTTTGGTGGCGTGATGGACGGATCGGTGTCCTCAATCGCCATCACCTGTACGGTCAATGGCCGAAGCCATGCGCTCGATGTGCCGCCCGCGCGTCGGCTGGCCGATGTGCTGCGCGACGATCTGGGCCTGACCGGCACCAAGATCGGTTGCAACGCCGGCGATTGCGGGGCCTGTACGGTGCTGCTCGACGATGCGCAGGTTTGCTCGTGTCTCGTGCCGGCTGCGCAGGTGGCGGGGCGTGCGATCGTCACCGTCGAAGGATTGGCGGCGGGCGACAAACTTGCGCCGTTGCAAGCCGCCTTCCTGCGCCACGGTGCCGCCCAATGCGGCATCTGTACGCCGGGCATGCTGATGGCAGCCTCCGATCTTCTGCGCCACAACCCGAAGCCTGACGAAGCGGCGGTGCTCGATGCGCTGGGCGGCGTGCTCTGCCGCTGTACCGGCTATCGGAAGATCGTCGATGCGGTGCTCGACATCGCCGGAACCACACCGGCAATTCAGCCCAAGGCGGGGCAGGCCGTCGGCGCGCGCGTCGCCAAAGTCGACGGTGCCGCCAAGATCACCGGTGCGGAGCGGTTCGGTGCCGATACCGCGCCCGCCGATACGCTGTGGCTGCGCGCAGTACGTTCGCCCCATGCCCGCGCGCGCTTCACCCTAGGTGCGTTCGATGCACTGCATGCCCGCTATACGGGCCTGGCGAAGGTCCTGACCGCTGCCGACATCCCCGGTTCGAATCGCTTCGGCATCTACCCGACCGGCAAAGACCAGCCGGTGCTCGCCGAAGACCAGACACGCTTCCGAGGCGAAGCGATCGTGGCCCTGGTCGGCGATCTCGAGACGGTCACCGCGATCACCGATGACCAGGTGCCGATCCATTGGGAACCCTTGCCGCCGCTGAGCGGTGTTGCCGCCGCGCTGACGCAGAGTGCGCCCGCGCTCCATGCCGAGAAGCCCGACAATGTGCTGATCACCGGCCGCGTCACCTGCGGCGATGTCGATCTTGGCTGCGCCCAAGCGGCTGCCCTGGCGCAGGGCGAGTTCGAGACCGGTTTCGTCGAGCATGCCTATATCGAGCCCGAGGCCGGCTATGCGCGCCGGGTCGGCGATCGGATCGAGATCGTCGCCTGCACCCAGACGCCCTATATGGACCGCGACGAGATGGCGCTGATCCTGGGCCTCAGGCCCGATCAGGTACGCATCATCCCGACCGCGGTCGGCGGCGGGTTCGGCGGCAAGCTCGATCTCTCGCTGCAGCCGCTGATCGGCACGGCGGCCTGGATTCTCGACCGGCCAGTGCGCTGCATCTACACGCGGCCCGAATCGATGGCCTCCACCACCAAGCGTCACCCGGCGAATATCCGCGCGCGGCTGGCCGCCGACAAGGATGGCCGCCTGCTGGCTGTCGATTTCCAGGGCGACTTCAACACCGGCGCCTATGCCTCCTGGGGGCCGACGGTGGCCAATCGCGTGCCGGTCCATGCCAGCGGCCCCTATGTGGTGCCGAATGTGCGCGCCTCGTGCCGCGCGATCTATACCAATGACACGCCGGCCGGCGCGTTCCGCGGCTTCGGCGTGCCGCAGACGGCGGTGGCGACCGAGACGCTGCTCGACGAATTGGCCGAGCAATTGAAACTCGATCCGCTCGAACTGCGTCTGCGCAATGCGCTGCGGCCCGGCTTTGCCACGGCGACGGGCCAGGTGCTGAAAAGCAGTGTCGGCCTCGCCCCTTGTCTCGAAGCGTTGCGCCCCCAATGGCTGGTGGCACGCGCCGATGCCGAAGTGTTCAACGCCAGGAATAATCACGGCTCTCTGCGCCGCGGCGCCGGTATCGCCGCCATGTGGTACGGCATCGGCAATACCTCGCTCTCCAATCCCTCGACTATGCGGGTCGGTCTGTCGCGCACGGGGAGCGTGACGCTCTACAGCGGCGCGGTCGATATCGGCCAGGGCTCCAATACGATCATGATGCAGATTTGCGCCGACGCCCTAGGCGCGCCGCTCGCCGATCTGCACTTGGTCGCCGGCGACACCGACAAGACGCCCGATTCCGGCAAGACCTCCGCCTCACGCCAGACCTTCGTCTCGGGCCGCGCCGTCAAGCTGGCGGCGGACGATCTGCTGAAGCAAATCCGCGCGCTCACGGGTGCCGCGCCAGACGTTCAGGTGACCTTCGCGCCGGGCGGCGTATCGCTCGGCGCCATACCGCTCGATCTTTCAAGGCTCCCGGCCTCAAACGAGACCGGCGACGTGCTCACCGGCACCGGCTTTTTCGATCCGCCGACCACACCGCTCGATGCCGAGGGTCAGGGCGATCCTTATGCCAGCTACGCTTTCGCCGCTCAGTTCGCCGAGGTCGAGGTGGATATCGAGCTTGGTACGGTGAAAGCGCGCCGCATCGTCGCTGCTCATGATGTCGGCCGGGCGATCAACCCCACACAAGTTGAGGGGCAGATTCATGGCGGCGTGGCGCAAGGGCTCGGCCTCGCGCTGATGGAGGAATTCATTCCTGGCCGCACCGAAAACCTCCACGACTACCTGATCCCGACCATCGGCGACATCCCCGAGATCGTCTGCCACCTGATCGAAGACCCGGACCCGCTGGGCCCGTTCGGCGCCAAGGGCATCGGCGAGCCAGCCTTGATCCCGACCGCGCCCGCGATCCTGAACGCGATCCACCACGCGACCGGCGTGCGCATCCGCCGGGTGCCGGCGACACCCGACCGCGTGCGTGCCGCACTGCTGGCTGTCGGCAAGGGAGGCGCTCATGGCTGAGGCCGAAGACCTGGTCGTCTGCGACGCTTGCCCGGTGCTCTGCCGCATCCGTCCCGGCAAGAGCGGCGCCTGCGACCGCTACGCCAATGTCGACGGCATGCTGACGCGCACCGATCCGGTGGTGCTGGCCCAATCGATCATCGACGAGAAGGGCGAGATGGTGCCGTTCCTGTCGGGCGATAAATGGGACGGGTCTCTGGTCGCCAACGCGCAGACTTTTGTCACGGGCATCGGCTCAGGCACCACCTATCCCGATTACAAACCGGCGCCTTTCATCGTCGCGAGCCAGCACAAAGGCGTGGACGTGGTCACTGTGGTGACCGAAGGCATCTTCAGCTATTGCGGCGTGAAGGTGAAGATCGACACCGACCGGTTCGTCGGCCCCGAACAGGCGGCCGTGCGCGCCAATGGTGAACAGGTCGGCCATGTGACCACCGCCGAATACGGTTCGCAGATGCTGGCGCTGGGCGGCGTCCGGCATCTCACCGGCGGCAGTAAGAAGGAGGGGGTCGTCACCTGCGAGACGCTGCTCGCACTCTGCAACAAGCAGGCGGTCGAACTCACCGTCGATGGCGGCTCGCGGCTCACGGTGCAGGCCGGCAAGGCGCCGGTGATCGATGATCATCACGAAGAGCGCATGCGCGTCGGCTGCGGTTCGGCCACCATCGGCATGTTCGCCAAGCAGTGGATTGGCCATGTGGACGAGGTGATCGTGGTCGACGATCACATCACCGGCGTGTTGACCGAGCATCAGGCCGGCCGCTTCCTCGGCATGGAACCGGCCGGCATCCGCGTGCGCGGCCGCCGCTCGACACCTGGCCGCTATTTCCAGGTCGCGCAGCCGGGCCTCGGCTGGGGCGGCACCGACATCTCCGATCCGCTGGCGATCGTCGAAGCGATCGATCCCAAGACGGCGAAGCCGGGCATGCGCCTGCTGATGGTCTCCACCACAGGCGAAGACGCCGAGTACTACATCCTCGACGACAAGCTACGACCCGAGAAGGCGCCGATGCCGACCGCGATCCAGAAGGTGGTCGAGCGCATCGGCGAGAATTGCGAGCCGGCCCTGGCCACGGTTCTCTTCATGGCCGGCGCGGGCGGCAGTCTGCGTGCCGGTGTCACCGAGAATCCGGTCCAGCTCACACGATCCGTGCGTGATGCGTTGACGCGCGTCACCTGCGGCGGCGCGCCCGCCTATGTCTGGCCCGGCGGCGGCATCACCCTGATGGTCGATGTGGCCGCCATGCCCGACAACGCCTTCGGCTATGTGCCGACACCTGCACTCGTCGGGCCGATTGAATTCACCCTGCGCCTCGAAGACTATGCCGCGCTGGGCGGGCATATGGACAAGGTGCAGCGGCTGGAGGATGTGCTGGCCCATGGCCGTTTTCGTACCACGCCTTGGCGCGAGGGGAATCCCTGGCCGGCGGGTATAGCTGAGCGCGGCAAAGGAAGCTGACCGATGACCGGCAAGCCCGTCGTCCGCCTGTTGCCTGATGGCCGCCGCCTGCATATGCAGCACGGGCCGATCGATCTGATCGTCGAGGCCTTCGGCGCGCGTGGCGAGATCGATGCGGCCTACCGCCAGGCCTGGACGCGGTTCCAGGCCATTCTGCCGGAATTGGTCGGGGAACTCGCGCTGCTGCGCCATGTGCTCGACGACAATCATCCGGGTCTGCGCGGACCGGTGGCGCGGCGGATGTTCGCGGCTTGCCGGCCGCACCGTGCGCAGTTCATCACGCCGATGGCTGCCGTCGCCGGTTCCGTCGCCGATGAGGTGATGGCGGCGATGATCGTGGGACGGAGCCTCGACAAGGCCTATGTCAACAATGGCGGCGATATCGCTTTGTACCTTGCGCCGGGCGCGCGGCTGGATGTCGGCCTGGTCGCCAATCTCGATGCACCGGTACTGAACGGCGTCGCGCAGATCGAAGCGGATTGGCCCGTGCGTGGTATCGCTACCAGCGGTTGGCGCGGCCGCAGCTTCTCGTTGGGGGTCGCCGATTCAGTGACGATCCTCGCCGCCGATGCTGCGACGGCCGATGCTGCGGCGACCATAGTGGCAAATGCCGTCGATGCCGATCACCCATCCATCGAACGGGCGCGTGCCTGCGATCTCAAGGATGACACCGATCTCGGCGAACGTCTGGTGACGACGGCTGTCGGTTCACTGCCTTCCGATGTGATCCAGGCCGCGCTGGCGGGTGGTGCCGCAGAGGCGGAAGACCTGCGCGGCGCCGGGCTGATCTTCGGCGCGGTGCTGGCGCTTCAGGGACAATATCGCGTGGTCGGTGCGCCGCTGGCGCGCATCGCCGCGGCGGCTTAGGGAGGGTGGTTTGGCTGATCTGGTGCAGGTGCGAAAATTTCAGGTGACCGTGGAGGAGATTCTTCACGAATTCGGCCCGCCACCGGGTCGCGTGTTGAAGAAGGGTGCCGTCTGCGCCGTGATCCGCAATCCCTATGCCGGCCGCTACGAGGCCGACATCATGCCGCTGATGGAAGCGCTGAAGCCGCTCGGCGTCGAGATGACCAAGCGCCTGCTCGCGGCGATGGATTGCGGGCCGAAGCAGATCGAAGCCTATGGCAAGGGCGTGATCGTCGGTGGCGACGGCGAGATCGAACATGCCGCCACCTGGCACGTGCCAGGCGGTTACGCGATGCGCGAGGTACTGGGTGGCGCCAAGGCGATCGTACCCTCGACCGTGAAGGTAGCCGGCATGGGTGCCAAGATCGACATTCCCGTCCACCACATCAACGCCGCCTATGTGCGCAGCCATTTCGACGCGGTCGAGACCGGTGTGGTCGACGGGCCGCGCGCGGGCGAGATGGTTCTGGTGCTCGCCATGACCAATGGTGGCCGTATCCATGACCGTGCCGGCGGGCTGAAGGTTTCCGAGATCAAGCTGGGCGACGGACAGCGCTGAGCGATGAAGATCATCGGGGTCGATGTCGGCGGCACGTTCACGGATCTGATGCTGCTCGACGATGCGCAGAAGTCGGTGCGCATCGCCAAGGTGCCGACGACGGTCGACAACCAGGCTTTCGGCGTGTTGGGCGCGGTGGAGGAGGCAGGTTCGGCCCTGTCCGAGATCGGCGCCGTGGTTCATGGCACCACCACTACGACCAACGCGATTCTCGAGCGTAAGATCGCGCGCTGCGGGTTGATCACCACCAAGGGCTTTCGCGACGTGCTCGAACTGGGGCGGCGGACGCGGCCGAAGCCCTACGGTCTGATCGGCACTTTCGAACCGCTGATCTCGCGCGAGTTGCGTCTCGAGGTGGCCGAGCGGGTGGACGCCGATGGCGAGGTGGTGACGCCGCTCGACGAAGCCGGGCTGCGCATGGCGCTGGCGAAGCTGATCGAATCGGGCGCCGAAGCTCTGGTGATCCATTTCCTCCACTCCTACATCAACCCCACGCATGAAAAGCGTGCCGCAGAGATTGCGCGCGCCGTCTGGCCCAATGCCTACATCACCGTCGGCAGCGAGCTGATGTCGGAATACCGCGAATACGAGCGCGGCGTGACCGCGGCCGTGAATGCGGCGGTCCAGCCGGTTCTGCACCGCTATATCGACCGGTTGGAAGGCGAGCTGAAGGGCCGCGGCTATGGCGGCGAGCTATTGGTGATGCAGGGCAATGGCGGCACCGTATCGGCCAAACTCGTGGCCGAGCAGTCGGTCAATACGGTGATGTCGGGCCCGGCTTCGGGCGTGATCGCTGCCGCCTATACCGCGACCAAGGCCGGCTTTCCCAATGTCGTCACCTATGACATGGGTGGCACGAGCTCCGATGTGGCGCTGATCCAGAACGGCGTGCCGCTGGTCTCGTCGGAACTCGAACTCGAATATGCGATGCCGATCCATGTGCCGATGGTCGATGTGCATACGATCGGCGCGGGCGGCGGTTCACTGGCACGGATCGATGACGCCGGCATGCTGCGCGTCGGGCCGGAAAGTGCCGGCGCCAATCCCGGACCGATCTGCTTCGGGCGCGGCGGCACGCGGCCAACGATCACCGATGCCAATCTGGTGCTTGGCCGCCTCAATCCCGAGAAACTGCTGAAGGTCGACCGGCCTGTCTCACTCGATATCGTGCGACGGCATATCGTCGAGAGCGTCGGCGCAGCGCTCGGTCTCGATGCTGAGGCAGCCGCTGCCGCGATCCTACGGATTGCGAACGACAAGATGGCCGGTGCGATCCGCATGGTCTCGCTGGCGCGCGGACACGATCCACGCGACTTCGCGCTGTTCGCCTTCGGCGGCGCGGGCCCGTTGCACGCGGCGGCGCTGGCGCGCGAACTCGGCATCCCGCGCCTGCTGATCCCCATGCGGCCGGGCATCACCAATGCGCTGGGCTGCGTGGTGGCCGATCTGCGCCACGATTACGTGCGCACGGTCAACCGGCCGGTGGCACAACTGCCCCACGGCCTGGTGCGCGACGTACTGGAAACGCAGATTGCCGAGGGGAAACAGACCCTCGAACGCGAACAAGCCGATGTGGAAGAGGTCGCGCTCCTTCACCGCGCCGATATGCAGTTCCAGGGGCAGAGTCATTTGTTGAGTGTCGATCTGCCGGGCATCGACGTAACGCGCGAACAACTGCATGGCATTTTCGAGAAGGCCTATTGGCACCGATTCGAGGTTGCGCTTCCAGAAATCCGTCCGGTGCTGGTCAATCTCCATACGGCGGTGATCGGCCGTCGCAAGCCGGTCGACCTCGGTGCCCTGGCCAGCGGAGAGCGTGCGGCTTCGGTCGATCAGGCGAAGACCGACATGCGACGGGTGTGGTTCGAGCGGGGCTGGAAGGAGACGCCCGTGTACCGCCGCGAGCGACTGCCGTTGGGCGCAGTCTTTGCTGGCCCGGCCATCCTCGAGCAGCTCGATGCGACCACGGTGATCGAGCCGGGTAACGAGGTCGCGATCGATGGGCTTGGCAATCTCATCGTGACGATCGATGGTCTCGGCGGCGACGGGGGCACGGCATGAACGCCGACAGCAAGATCGTCGACGCCGTCACCCTGGCCGTCATCCAGAATGGGCTGATCCAGGTCTGCAACGAGATGGACTTGGCCTTCGTCCGTTCGGCCTTCAGCCCCGTCATCTCGGAAGCACTCGACCGCTCTGATGGCATCTATCATCGCGATACCGGCGAACTGATCGCCCAAGGCGATCTCGGCCTGCCGGTCTTCGTTGGCACAATGCAGTTCTCGACCCAGGCGGTCATCGAACGCGCGAAAGATGTGCAGCCGGGCGATGTCTTCATTGTGAACGACCCCTATCTCGGCGGCACGCATCTGATGGACGTCAAGTTCGTCAAGCCGTTCTTCTATCGCGGCACGCTGTTCGCGTGGCTGGCCAATACC
>CAZNZI010000717.1:0-1866 GCA_964577475.1 uncultured Rhodospirillaceae bacterium | reverse complement strand
AAACCCGCAGCACGCCGCGGTTCAGCATCGAAAAGACGTTGTCCGCCATCGCTCGCAGCTGGTGCGGGTCGGCGGTGTAATGGAACAAGACCGGCCGCGACACGCGCAGGGATTTGGCCCCCTGAAGCTGCGGATCAAGCGGCGGCAGCGCACCCGAAGCATGGCCATAGCTGACCCAGTGGCCGGTCGGCGCCAGCGCTTCGTAGTTCTCCTGCTCGGCCTCGCGGCCCAGACCATCGAACACGACATCGACGCCGCGGCCATTGGTGGCGGTTTTGACCGGGGTGGCGAAGCGGTAGTCGGATGCGACGATCGGTACATCGCAGCCGTTGTCGCGCGCCAGCCGGGCTTTCTCCTCGGAACTGACCGTACCGATCACCCGCGCGCCGAGATACTTGGCCCATTGGCAGAGGAAGGTTCCCACCCCGCCTGCGGCGGCATGGACCAGCACCGTTTCCCCGGCGCGCACGGTATGAGTCCGGTGCAGCAGGTATTCGGCGGTCAGGCCCTTGAAGATAATAGCGGCGGCTGTCTCTGCATCGACCGCGTCGGGCACCGGTACGACCTGATCGGCCGGCAGGCAGCGCAGCGTGGCATAGGCGCCCGGCACACCATACGCATAAGCGACCTTGTCGCCCGGTAGCAGGTTGTGGACGTTTGCGCCCACGTCGATCACCGTCCCTGCCGCCTCCATGCCGAGCGGGGCCGGCGGCGTGACCATGCGGTATTCGCCCTGGCGGATATAGACATCGATGTAGTTGATGCCGATGGCGGTCTGGCGGATACGCACCTCGTTCGGGCCCGGTGCCGGGACGGGGATGTTCTCGTAGGACAGCTGCTCGGTGCCGCCGAAGGCCTTCAGCATCACGGCCTGGCCGGTCATCTCGCCGCCGCGCGCGGCGACCTGCGAGGCCGACCGGACGCGGCCCGCGTCCTGCTGGCGCAGATGGCGGCGCAGCGCATCGAAGCCCGCTTCGTAGACACCCTTGGCCACCATGTCGGCCAGTTCCTTCTCGCGCCCGGGCGGCGTGTCGAAGGTGGATTGCCAGTGCCAGAAGGTGCGGTTGCCGTCGGTGACCGGCTTCAACTGGACGGTGGCCACGTAGCGCATCAGCGGCACGGTGGCGTCGAGAATGCAGTAGGTCGAGATGTAGTCGCTGTCCGACAACGCGATCAGCTGTTCGCGGATATGGGCGCCGTCGCGCAGATGGAAGTTGCGGACGCAGCCGACCTGATCGGACTTCTCGCCGCCTTCTATATGGGAGTCGGCGACGGCCGGGTGCCATTGGTCATGGCTGTTGAAGTCGCGCAGGACTTCCCACACGCGCTCGATCGGCGCGTCGATGATGGCTGACCGCGTGACGCGCTGCATCGCTTAGAGCCGAATTTCCAGGAGTTGTCGTAATGAGCGGTTGCGAGGCGATAAGCCCGCGCGGCGCTTGAGCGGGCCAATGCGGACGCATTGGCCGCCAGAGGCAAAATCAGATGATGGTCGACGGCTATCGATCATCATCGGTGCCCGAAATAGCCCTTCAGGGCGGTAAGGCCGGCTTGGAACACGCCTTGGCCGATATCGTCCGCCAGCTTGCGCTCCTGCCCCGCCGGCGGATCGAACTCGGCCGACCACTCGGCGAAGGTGCGGTTGCCGTCGGTGACCGGCGTCAGTTTGATGGTGGACACATAGTTGTCGACGCCCATCGGTGATTCGAGGATCGAATAGGTGCACTGGTAGTCGTAGTCCGACAGCGTTAACAGTTGCTCCCGGATATTGCCGCCGCCCTTCAGGTTGAAGTTGCGGATGCAGCCAACCCGGTCCGATGGCCAGTTGCCTTCGATCCGTGAATCCGCGATGCCGGGATGCCATTT
>CAZNZI010000716.1:0-5508 GCA_964577475.1 uncultured Rhodospirillaceae bacterium | reverse complement strand
CGTTTCCGCAACCTGTCCGATGCCGACATCAAGGTGAAGTCCGGCCCGACCGATCTGGTCACCGTGGCCGATGTCGAGTCCGAGCGGCTGCTGACTGCCGCGCTCACCAAGCTGCTGCCCGGTTCCGTGGTCGTCGGCGAGGAGGCCGCGGCCGCCGACGACAAGGTCCTCGAACTTCTCCATGGTGAAGCGCCGGTGTGGATTCTCGATCCGGTCGACGGCACCCTGATGTTCGCCAAGGGCGATCCCGGCTTCGCTATGATCGTCGCTCTGGCCCATAAGGGCCGCACGATCGCGGGTTGGATTCACGATCCGGTCGGCAACCGTACCACGGCGGCGGAAGAGGGCGGCGGCGCCTGGCTCGACGGCAAGCGCCTCAAGGTCAATGGCGACGGACCGATCGCCAAGATGGCGGGTGCGGTCTGGTCGCAGCCCGCCGTGAACAAGCTCGACGGCAAGGTGCGCCAGACCCATCCCTGGGGCAGTGCCGGCCGGGCCTATATGGCGATCGCCGAGGGCGAGCTCGACTTCATCGTCTTCCGCAAGCTCAACCCCTGGGACCACGCTGCCGGCGTTCTGCTGCACCAGGAAGCGGGGGGCAAGGCGGCGTTGGTCGACGGCCAGCCGTATCGTCCAGTGATGCTGAAATCCACTCTCTTGCTCGCGCCCGGCCCCAAGAGCTGGGAAACGATCGAGACGATCATCCGCGAATAGTCAGGCCGGCTGTTTCCCGGTCTGGTTCGTCCACACCATCAGCGACGTCATGTTGAGGACGTCGGTGGACATGAAGATATCGGGAATATTGGCCGTTCTCTTGATAACGCCCGCCTTTTCGGCGGCTTCGGCGGCCGCATGAAGGTTGAGATTCCACCCCTGCTGCTCGAAGAGCTGACGGTGTTGCCGCGCCAGGCCGCCCGAAGGGCGCGACTGAAAGCCGAAAGGCTCAAGATGGATGCAAGTGACGCGCGGCGCCAACGAGGCGATCGTTTCAAAGAAGGATTGCGGGACCGATGCGATCTGCTCGAGGGAGTGGCAGGTAAAGACGAGGGGGTGGGTGACCGCGCCGATCGGTGACAAATCCGCCGCCAGGTGATCGAACTTGAAAAACGTGGCGTCGATTCCCGGATCGAGCGCCGCCAGGCGCTGTGCCAACGCGACGCCTGCGTCCGACAGTTCCCCGCCGAAATAGCGCGTCTCACGCGGCAGAAACGTGTTGTGCAGCTTGAACAGATTCTGTCCATAGCCGCACCCCAGCTCGATCACGGAGTCGAAAGGGCCGTGCTCGAGGACAAAGTCGGCGATGAACAGCGGCAGGTTCGCGTAGGTATAGGACGATACCTGGACTTGTTGGCCATTGAAGGCTGCCACGCGAAACGCGGGCATCCCCGATGGCAGGCGAATCCGGGGATCGAACTGGTTTTTGGCCCACTCCGCCTCGACGTCGGACGCCATCAGCGTGTAGTGGCGGTCCATGAACTCGATGTAGTGGATGATGCGCAGCGGATTCGTCTCGCCCTTGGCGATCATACCCTCCGCGATCTTGGCCCGCTCACCCCATAGAACCGTGTAGCGATCACGCCAGACCTGAGACTGACTACCTCCGCTCATCAGCGCATAACGTCACTCAGAGGCCGTACCGGTCGTTGCGGCACTGCCGTTGCCGCCACCCCGTGAGGCGCGGCGATCGGCCGCCGACCCATCGGAACGCCCACCGCGGCGCTCGAATCCCGGGATATGGATCGTCTTGTCGCGCATCGTGCCGATTTCGCGATCGTGCGTACGTATCCATTTCTTGATCAGCGGCGCAATCTCACGGCGGTATTTGCCGCCGTTGAACACGCCGTAATGACCGGCGCCCTTCTGCAGATGGTAGTGCTTCTTCTCGTCGGAGAGGGCGGTCGTGATCTTCAGTGCGGCCTTGGTCTGCCCGACGCCGCAGATATCGTCGAGTTCACCTTCGACGCAGAGGATCGCCGTGCCGCGAATCCGACTCGGTTGCACCGGCTGCCACCGCGCGGTCATCTCGCCCTTGGGCAGAAGATGATCCTGGAACACGGTTTTCACAGTCTGCAGGTAAAACTCGGCCGGCAGATCCATCACCGACAGGTACTCGTCATAGAAGCTTGTCTTCTTTTCAGCCTCTTCTTCGTCGCCGCGGACCAGGTGCTCGAACAGTTGATTCATCGACTCCATGTGCTTTTCGAGATTCATCGACACGAAGTTGGTGAGCTGGACGAAACCCGGATACACCTTCCGCATCATGCCCGGATAGGGCGGCGGCACGGTGTCGATCACGTTTTCCTCGAACCACTTGATGTCGTGTTCCATCGCCAGCTTGTTGACGGCGGTCGGGTTCTCGCGCGTATCGATCGGCCCGCCGATCAGGGTTGCCGTTGCCGGCGCGCAGAGATCGCCCCAGGTCGACATGACCGAAATGCCGGCCAACAGCGGCACGCTGGGCTGGCACACGGCCATCGCATGCGTGTTGGGCCCGAGGAAGTGCAGGAAGTCGATCAGGTAGTCGATGAAGTCCGACAGGTTGAAGCGGTCGGAGGTCACCGGGATGAAGCGGCAATCGTTCCAGTCGGTCACATAGACGTCGTGGTCGGGCAGCATCGCCTCGACCGTGCCGCGCAGCAGCGTCGCGAAGTGGCCCGAGAGCGGCGCGACGATCAGCAGCTTCGGATCCTTACGGTCGATGTCGCGCTTGAAATGCATCAGGTTGCAATAGGTGCGCGTGATGACCGGTTCGACGGTCACTTTGACCATCTTGCCGTCGATCTCGGTCTCGTCGAGCATCCAGGCCGGCTTGGTGTATTGCCGCGTGATGCGCTCGAAGATTTCCGCTGCCGACAGGATCTGTTTCGCCATCGGCGTGTGCGAAACCGGATTCATCGGATTGGTCAGCGCGTAGCGCAGCATGTCGCCAAAAGCGCGCGCGGGCATCAATGCGTAGTTCTGCATTTCGTGGAGATAGTAGAGCATCGCTCACCCCCATTACCGGCTGGGCCGTTTCTGGACCCATCTGCATGATGCCATGAATACGGTCCGGGCAGAAGGACAGCGTTGTTAAAAGGCGCTTTTTGCCTTTTTCGGCCTACCGGCGCTTGCGGCCCTGTTTCGCTTTCTTGCCCGATTTCCGGTCAGGACGACGCTTTGTTTTACTCCGCGAGACGCCGGGCGGCGGGCCTCCGCGCTGCGGACGGCGGGGCGGGCCGCGACGGGCCGGCAGTGGACCGCCATCGGCGGGCTGGAAGGAGAGGGACCCCGTTAACGTATTGGCTTCCGCAAGACGCACCGTGATTGCGTCGCCGAGGCGATAGACCTGCCCGTTGCGGCGTCCGGTCAGCGTCTGGCGCTGTCCGTCGTGAAGATAGAAATCGGCGGGCAGGGCGGAGACAGGCAGCAGGCCGTCCGCTCCGGTCTCGTCGAGGGTGATAAACAGGCCATACCGCTGCACACCGCTGACCGTGCCCTCGAAGGTCGCGCCGACCCGGTCGGCAAGATAAAGCACGGTGAAGCGGTCGAGCGCATCGCGCTCCGCCGTCGCCGCCCGGCGTTCGGTACCCGAGATCATCTCGCCCAGGGCATGGAATTCGTCGACCGCGCCCGGCAGCAGGCCGCCATCGCCAAGCCTCAGCCCCGCGATGATGGCGCGATGCACGAGAAGGTCGGCATAGCGGCGGATCGGCGACGTAAAATGCGCATATCGCGCCAGGCCGAGACCGAAGTGGCCGATATTGTCCGGGCTGTAGACCGCCTGGGCCTGGCTGCGCAGGATCATCTCGTTGACCATGCGCGCCTCGGGAATGGCCGCCGCCTTAGCGAGAACGATGTTGAACTGACCGGGCGTGACCTGGCCACCCTTCGGCAGTTTCAGCCCAAGCGATTCCAGCACCGCGCGCAGCGCCTCCAGCCGTTCGGGCGAGGGCTGATCGTGGACACGGTACATGCAGGGCTGATGGACCGCTTCGATCTGTTCGGCAGCCGCCACGTTGGCGGCGATCATGAAGTCTTCGATCAGGCGATGCGCATTGAGCCGTGCGCGCGGCTTGATGGCGGCGATACGGCCATCGGGCCCGATGACCACCTGACGCTCAGCCAGTTCCAGCTCCATCGTGCCACGCCGCTGCCGCTCCTTGTAGAGCGCCTTCCAAGCGCTTTCGAGCGGTTTCAGCACCGTCTCGAGCAGCGGGCCGTTGGTGTCTTCGGGCGTGCCGTCGAGCTCGCGCTGGACCTGATTGTAGGTGAGTCGCGCGGCCGAGCGCATCAGCGCGCGGTCGAATTTGTACCGCAGCCGGTTGCCCTCGGCGTCTAGCCAGAGATGGACGACCATGCAGGGCCGATCTTCCTTCGGCTTGAGCGAGCACCAGCCATTCGACAATTCCTCGGGCAACATCGGCACGACGCGATCAGGGAAATAGACCGAATTGCCGCGCCGACGCGCTTCGTTGTCGAGCGGATCGCCGGTGCGCACATACCAGGCCACATCCGCGATCGCGACGATGCAGTGCCAGCCCCCGTTATCGGTCGGCTCCGCCCAGACCGCGTCGTCGAAGTCGCGCGCATCTTCGCCGTCAATGGTGACCAGCGGCACCGAGCGCAGATCGGTGCGCTGGCCGAGCGGCGCGGCCTTGGCGTCACGCGCCTCTTGCAATGCATCGGCGGGAAAGACGTAAGGGATATCGTTGGTGTGGATCGAGATCAGGCTGACCGCGCGCGGATCGGACATGCTGCCCAGCCGTTCGACCACGCGGGCCGGGCGAAGACCGAAAGCGCGGCCAGGAAGAATCTCCGCCGCCACCAGCTCACCCGGCGCCGCACCGCCCGTATCGGCGTCGGTGACCAGGAACTCGGCCTTCTGACGGCGATCGGTCGGCAGCAGGCGGCCTTCGCCGCGTTCGGTGCGCTGATAGAGACCCAGGACGCGGCTCGGGCCTTCGCTGAGACGGCGAATAGCACGGCCTTCGTAAATATTGCCGCGTAGGCGCTTGAGCTTCGCCAGGACGTGATCGCCGACGCCCAGCGGCTGTTTGTCGCGCTGGGGCGCCATGATGATGCGGGGTGGCGCGGTTCCCGCTTTCCATTCGAGCGGCCGCGCGATCAATTCGCCGTCGCGGTCGGTGCCGGAGATGACGATCTCGAGCGTATCGGGAAGCTGTCCCGGGCCGGTCAGTTTCCGGCCGCGATTCTTTTCGATATCGCCTCCGGCCTGCAATTCCTTGAGCAGTTCGGTCAGGCGGCGGCGGTCGTCGTCTTTGATCTTGACGGCACGCGCGATTTCGCGCCGGCCGACGCGGCCTTCAGCCGTCTTGATGAACTCAGCCACCTGCTCGCGGGTGGGAAAAGGAACGTTCTTGGGCCCGCTGCGTTTCGCCAAGTCGATCAGGCTCCAGCCGCTTTTTTCTTCGGCTTCGCCGGTGCTGCACTCTTCGCCTTGGTCGCTTTCGCCGGCGCTTTTTTCTCGGTTGCTGCGGCCTTCGGTGCGGCTGGGCTCGATGAGGCCCT
>CAZNZI010000715.1:0-4397 GCA_964577475.1 uncultured Rhodospirillaceae bacterium | reverse complement strand
GAAGACGATCGAGAACGGCGAGATCGGCGATGTCAAATTCGCGCGCCTGTTCTTCAACGGCGATTTCCTGGCCGACCCGAATCTCCAGCACTCCTGGCGCAACGACAAGGCGCTGGCCGGCTCGGGCGTGATCGGCGATATCGGGGCCCACTGCCTCAGCTATTTCCGCCATCTCGTACCGCTCGAGATCGAGCAGGTCTTCTGCGATCTCGAGATCGTGGTGCCCGATCATCCCGCGCCGCTCGAAGGCGGCAGTTTCCGCATCGGCGCGCAGGGCGATCAGAGCCGCCGCGTCCCCAACACGACCGATGATATCGGCAATGTGATCTTCAAGTTCCCGGGCGGGTCCGGCGTGATGGAGTTGAGCCGCATCTCGGCGGGCATCCGCTACGATATCGGCTATGACATCATCGGGACGAAGGGCAGCCTCCGCTATACCTACGACCGCATCAACGATCTCTATATCAACCGCGAAACCGGGCCGGTCGAGTTCCGCGGCTACACGCGCGTCGAGATGGGGCCGAGCGATCCGCGCTTCGCGGGGCTACACCCGGTTTCGGGCTTGGGGCTCGGCTACAACGACTACAAGGCGATCGAGGCGCACGAGCTGTTGATGGCGATCGGGGAAGGCCGCCCGGCCTACCCCGATTTCGAATTCGCCTATCAGGTCCAGCGCGTCGTTGACGCCTGTCAGCTCTCCGATGCCGAAAGCCGCTGGGTGAAGATCGACGAGGTGCGCTAGGCCTTCGCCTTCGACCGCAGCGTCGCGACATTGGGTAGCATGTGCTCAAGCGCGACCGGATGCGAGTTGTCGAGCACTTCCTGGATTTCGAAGATGTTGCCGTCGGGATCGCGCCCATAGGTGGTGAGGAAGTTGCCGGTCTTGACCGGCGGCGTGTGGAACTTGATGCCGGCGGCGAGCAGGCGATTGTAGTCGCTCATCACGTCGACCATGTCGAAGCAGATATGGGTGAGGCCCGCATCGCAAGCTGGGCGGTTGGGGATCGGCGGCTTACCCTTGGGCGTCAGGTATTCGAAAATCTCGACATGGGTGTTGCCGGCCCGGAGCAGGATCGTGCGCGTCGAGGACTTTTCGAGCCCGACGATGGCATCGAGCTCGGGATGATCCGCGGTCCAATCGTAGCTCGCTGCGAATTCCAGTCCCAGCAGGTCGCGATAGAAATGCACCATCGCATCGAAGTTGAGGGTCGAGATCGAAATGTGGTGAACGCCGCGGATCATGGAGGTCTCCTCGATAGTGTCTTGTGGTCTTGCGGGCGGAATTGACGGAATTCTGAACCAGTCGTCCGGGGCGCACAATTGGCTAAAAATGCCGGTCCAGCCGGCAATTCGCGGTTGCAACCTTGCCCTTCGATTCCCGCCTGGGATGGCGCTACACTTCTCTCAATGGTCAAAGAATCGAGGAGTGAGCGTCCATGCGTCTTGCAGGAAAAGTCGCCATCGTCACCGGCGCGGCCAGCGGCATCGGCCATGCGATCGCGACGATGTTCGCGGAACAGGGCGCGACCGTCTACGCCGCCGACATTGCCGAAGGCACCTTCGACAAGAAGATCCAGACCGCGAAGCTCGACGTGTCGAAGGAAGAGCAATGGAAGGACCTTCTTGCCCGCGTGAAGAAGGAGCAGGGCAAGCTTCAGGTGCTGGTCAACAATGCCGGCATCGTCGGCACCTATGACCCGATCGATACGGTGTCGATGGACGATTACAACCGCATCATTGCGATCAACCAGACCGGCGTGTTCCTCGGCATGCGCCATTGTGCGCCGCTGATGAAGGAGGGCGGTGCGGGCTCGATCATCAACATCTCGAGCATCTGGGGCCTGGTCGGTGCACCCGGCGTCTCGCCCTATCAGGCCAGCAAGGGCGCGGTGACGGTGATGACCAAGAACGCGGCGATGACCTTCGCGCCCGCGATCCGCGCCAACTCGATCCATCCCGGCATCATCTGGACGCCGCTGATCGAGCGCCAGGATCCAGCCATCAGCCAGGCGCTGGTGGACGTCACGCCGCTCAAGCGCATGGGCCAGCCGAAGGAAATCGCCTATGCCGCATTGTTCCTGGCCAGCGACGAAGCCTCTTATGTAACGGGTACGCAGCTCGTGGTGGATGGCGGCTATACGACGCCGTGACAGGCGTGTGCAGCGGATGTCCGATCCCGATCACATCGGCCCGGACTCCGCTGGCCGGCCGCATTTGATGCACCGCACAGTCGCGCGGTAAAACCATCATCGCGTATCGGCGCGCGTCTTTTCCGTGCATGGCCTGCGCATGGCCTCTAAGATCGACCGGGAGCCCGCCAAGAGGCTTCGATAAGTAAGACAAGGGTCGGTCCGGACTCCGCAATGGAGCCGGATGGGAGGGCTGTTGATGCATACGCTGTCGGTCTGCCGGACGTGTCCCCGGCATCTGTCCGAAAAGGGCGGATTGCCGGAACGGATACGCGATCTGGTGCAGGCCGGTCCGGGTCTGGACGGATATCAGATTCTCACGGTCGAGTGCCTCGGCGGGTGCAAGCAACCGCTCGCCGTCGTGTTCGACGCGCCCGAGAAGTGGCGCATCCGTTTCACGCAGCTGATGGCCTATGACGCGGGCGATCTGCTGACGGCGGCGGAGGCTTATGCCGAATCGTCTGACGGCGACCTGCCGGATGCCGTTTTGCCGGAACGCCTGCGCGGCAAGATTTCCGCACGCTCGCCCAAACATCCCAATCGCGCCGCGGCCTTCGGGCCGGAGCCGAAAGAACCGGAAAAGGAAACGCTTCCACGATTCAAGTTTGTGCCAAGGAGGGCATGATGAAACCGCAACTCTTCACCAACGTAAAAATCTTCGACGGTAATCCTACCAATCCCTATCCGGGCGAGGTTCTGGTCGAAGGCAACCGCATCAAGACCGTCGCCAAGAACGGCAAGATTGCGCGCGAGGGTGCCGAAGTGATCGACGGCGGCGGCAACACGCTGATGCCGGGCATGACCGAAGCGCACGGCCACATCACCTACACCAACTTCGTGCGGCTGAAGGAACTGGGCGAGGTCCCGCCCGAAGAACACATCATCATCACGATGGAAAACGCCAAGCTGATGCTGGACTGCGGTTTCACCAGCATCTATTCGGCGGCCTCGTCGAAATGGCGCACCGAGATCGTGATCCGCAACGCGATCAACGCCGGCAAGATTCCCGGCCCGCGCTTCCGCGCCGCCTCGCCCGAAATCGTCGCCACCGGCGGCCTGGGCGACGAGCGTCAGCTCCATATGCATCACCAGGGCATCGAAATCATCGCCGACGGCGCCGACGAAGTGCGCAAGGTGGTCCGCACGATGATCCGCGAGGGCGTGGACACCATCAAGATCAACATCTCGGGCGATAACTTTGTCCGCAAGCATTTCGGTCGCGAGTGCTCGTACACCGAGGAGGAGGTGGCCGCCGCCGCCCAGGAAGCGCATGCCCGCGGCGCTTGGTTGTCATGTCATGCGCGCGCCGACGGCGCCGTGAAGCTGGCGCTGAAAAACCATTTCCGCGTCATCTACCACTGCGATTTCATCCAGGGCGAGACCTTCGATCTGCTGGAAGCGCAGAAGAAGGACATCTTCCTCGCCCCCGCCATCGGCATCATCTACACGACGGCCTATGAAGCGGGGAACTGGGGCATCACCAAGGAAGTCGCCGACCACATGGAAATGTTCACCATGCTGGAGAACTGCCCGAAGGTTTACGGCGAACTGCGCAAGCGCGGCATGCGCATCCTGCCCGGGGGCGACTACGGCTTTGCCTGGAATCCGCACGGCACCAACGCCCGTGACCTCGAGCACTTCGTCAACATCCTCGGCTTTTCGCCGCAGGAAGCGCTGATGGCGGCGACCAAGTGGGGCGGGGAGATCATGAACTTCCCCGATCTCGGCATGATCAAGGACGGCTACCTGGCCGACATGCTGCTGGTGAAGGGCAATCCGGTCGAGGACCTGAAGCTGCTGCAGGACCGTGACAACCTGCTGATGATCATGAAGGACGGCGTCTACTACAAGCACCCTGCCGCCATGGCGAGCGAAGGCCCGGCCAAGGTGAAGAAGCTGGCTTCCGTTTGGGAGTAAGCTGCTCTCGCACGTACCCCCACCCACGAACGTATACGTTCGTCCTCCCCACAAGGGGGAGGGGCTAGTACAGTGGAACCCCTCCCCTTGACGGGGAGGGGCAGGGGTGGGGTGAGTCTCACCGTACATTGAAATCAAATTGAGGACCCGCGACCGATGCCGCGCGAGAACGCGATCTATCTCGATTACGACCAGAAGGGCCTGGACGAGCAGTACAACAACCGAGCTCGTTTCCCCAATTTCACCGAGCATTTCAAGTCGTGGGGCGAGTGGAGCACCGCGACGCGCGCG
>CAZNZI010000714.1:0-3318 GCA_964577475.1 uncultured Rhodospirillaceae bacterium | reverse complement strand
CCACAGCGGCACCAGGCCGATGCCGAGCCCGCCCAGCACCGCGTCGCTGACGGCGTCGATATCGTCGATCCACAGCCGCCCTTTCACCTCGACCACGTGCCGGCCGGTTTCCGAATCGAAGGTCCAGCGGTCGGCCTGTTTCTGCGCCGTATGAACCACGCAATCGTGATCGGCCAGGTCTTCGGGCGTGCGCGGCGGGGCGTGCCGCTTGAGATAGGCGCGGCTGGCGACGACGACGCGCTCGGCGGTCCCGATCCGTCGCGCGATCAGCGAGCTTGAGGGCAGGGCCCCGATGCGGATGCCGACCTCCACACCTTCGCCCACCAGATCGACGGTGCGTTCGGTGAAGCGCAGTTCGAGCGTCACGCCGGGATGGGCGGCGAGATAGGTGCCGATGCGCGGCACGATGTTCGCGCGGCCGAACGACATAGGTGCCGCGACCCGCAGCGTGCCGGTCGGCGTGGGCGAGACATCGGCCACCGAGGCGCGCGCCGTGTCGAAGGCGGCGATGGCCTGGCGCACATGCTCATAGGCGCGCAACGCTTCGGTGGTGGGATGCAGCTTGCGCGTGGTGCGCGCGAATAGTGGCACGCCGAATTGCTGTTCGAGTTCCGCGATGCGCTTGCTGATGGTCGGCTGCGACACCCGCAAATTGCGCGCCGCGCCCGAAAAACTGCCCGCCTCGAAGGTGCGGACGAAGGCCAGCATGCAGTCGTATTGGTTCATTCCAATTCCGAATAAATATTATGCCATCTATGCCATTTTCACTATGACTCGCGGCGAGTACGATTTCGACAAAATTCGCGCCCAATTCATCATTTTGGCGCGCGGCAAAAAGCACTTGGGGAGGATGGGATGGGAAAGCATATCGGCATCATTGGCGCCGGCGTGGCCGGGCTGCATCTGGGCCTGCTGCTGCGCAAGCACGGCGTGGACGCGACGATCATCACCGATCGCGAGCCCGATGCGGTGGCCAAGATGCAGTTGATGAACACGGTCGCGCATCACCATGTGACGCTCGACCGCGAGGCGCTGCTCGGCATCCATCACTGGGACAGCCTCGACCACAAATATTTCTGCCACCACCATTACTTCAACTTCCCGCAGCCGATCGTCTTCCAGGGTGATTTCGCGACGCCCAGCCGCGCGGTGGATTACCGCATCTATCTGCCGACGCTGATGAAGGATTTCGCGGCGAGGGGCGGCAAGATCGAGATCAAGCAGATCGCGGCCGGCGACATCGCGGGTCTGGCCGCGCGCTTCGATCTTCTGGTCGTCTCCACCGGCAAGGGCGTGCTGGGCCAGATGTTCGCCCACGTGCCGGAGAAATCGCCCTTCGACAAGCCGCAGCGCAAACTCTGCGTCGGCCTCTATTCCGGCGTGCGCGATACCACGCCGCGCGGCGTGACGCTCTCGGTCTCCCCCGGGCATGGCGAGCTGATCGAAATCCCGACGCTCACCTTCAGCGGCATGGCCGCAGCGCTCCTGATGGAGAACGTGCCGGGTGGCGATCTCGAGGATCTCGCCAAGCTAAGCTACACCGACAACCCGAAGGCCTTCCGCCAGACGCTGCTCGGCAAGCTCGAGAAGCACCATCCAGCCGTCTACAACCGCATCGATCCGGCGAAGTTCGATCTCTGCCAGCCGATCGATCTGCTCCAGGGCGGCGTGGTGCCGACCGTGCGCCAGGGCTATGCCGAGATCGCCGAGGGCAAATACGCGATCGCGGTGGGCGATGTGCATTCGGTGGTCGATCCGATGATGGGGCAGGGCGCCAATGTCGCCTCCTATGCCGCCTACACGGTGGGCGAGGAGATCGTCGCCAACGAGGTGTTCGACCAGCGCTTCTGCGAGAAGGCCGACCGCAAGCGGGAGGACCGCGTGCTGGCGGCGTCGCGCTGGACCAACATGATGCTGGGGCCGCCGAGCCAGGATCTGGGTGCCTTGATCTTCACCATGAGCCAGAACCGCAAAGTGGCCGACGAGTTCACCGAGAACTTCAACTTCCCCGAAAAACAGTGGGACCGCATCGCCTCGCCCGGCCGCATCCAGGCCTGGCTGGCCTCGGCGGGAAAGGCGTGAGCGCCATGCACGTGCTCACCGTCGTCTATCCCAAGCCCGACGATCCGGCGGCCTTCAAACGCTATTACGAGGCCACCCATATCCCGCTGGCCCGGACTCTGCCGGGCCTGAAGGCGCTGCGCTTCGGCTATCCCGAAGCGCTGACGCCCGGCGAGGCGCCGTTCTGCATCTTCCAGGCGGAATTCGACTCACCCTCGGCCATGGCCCAGGCCCTGAAGTCCGAAATCGGGACCAAGGTCGCCGCCGACGTGCCCAATTACTCGCCCAGGGGCGCGACGTTGTTCCACTGCGGGGCGAACACCTAAGGCGCTTAGGCCGCGCGCGGCCAGACGTCGCGGGCGATCAGGGTGCCGCGTTCGGCCGTGGCCGTGGCCAGGTCATAGGCGATCTGGAGGTCGAGCCAGTATCGCGCCGGATTGCCGAAATAGCGGCCCAGGCGCAGCGCGGTATCGGCGCTGACGGCCCGGCGGCCGGCCAGCAGGTCGCCGATGCGGGTGGCGGGAACGCGCAAGGCCAGCGCGAGGGCGTTGGCGGTCAGGTCCAGCGGCTCCATGAACTTCCGGCGCAGGATTTCGCCCGGGTGGACGCGCGCCGCCGGCTTCGGCGCCGCCATCGCCCGCGGCTTGGGCGGCGCCTGGGTTTTGGCCGCCGCCCGGGCGGGCGGGCGCGCCTTCGCGGGTTTGCGCCGGGCGGCGGTTTTCGATTTTCGGGCCATCCTCGTTAACCCTCCTCTGCAACTTTTGGCCGTTTTCGGCGCCCGGCCTCCGGCCGCCGCGCGGCCCGAGGCCGGTTCCCGGCGGAATTTCGCCCGGAAATGCCGTGTTCCATAGAACGTATCACAGTCTATGAGACACAAGATATTGGAATCATATAACGCAGTACGTCATACGCGATAAAACACAACAAAATTGCGGTTTAAATGCGATGGCGCATCCCTCTAGGATGTCGCGGAATTTGCCGGACTGATCCGCCGGCGCGCCTCGGCCGCTCGGTTTTCGGCGGCTCCTGCACACCCCGAATCGCCATCCCCGCGACGCAGCCGGGGTCCGTGGGTCGTATGGACGCCCGCCTGCGCGGGAGCGACGAAAAGCCGGCGACGCGACCTTCCCTGAGGCCGCGTCATCGGCGGCAGCGGTTTCGCGCCGGGCTTGACGGCCGCTCCCATCTTCTATATTTAACCAATCAGTAAATTAACCGAATGGCGAAATACGACATGCCGGCCGATCCGCTCAGCAC
>CAZNZI010000713.1:0-3335 GCA_964577475.1 uncultured Rhodospirillaceae bacterium | reverse complement strand
GCGAGAACTACGAGTTCTCGGTGCTCGGCGCGGGCCGGCATCAGATGGCGCTGGTGACGATGGGCGCGATCATGGGCGGGCATGTGCGCGTCGGCCTCGAAGACAGTCTGTTCCTGGGCCGTGGCCAGTTGGCGCCCTCTTGCGCGGCACAGGTTCTTAAAGTGCGCCGCCTGCTCGAAGAACTCTCGCTCGAAATCGCGACGCCGGCCGAGGCGCGGGAGATCCTGCAAACCAAGGGCTCCCACAGGGTCGAGTTCCATGGCTGACCTCGCCCTCAAAACCGCGGGACGGGCGCGCCGCCGGGAAAGCCTGCTCGAATACATCGTGCTGGGCGCCACGGTTGCGATCATCATCGTCTTCTCCATTTTCGTCGACGGGTTCGCGACGCTGGGCAATCTGCGCGTGATCGCGTCGAACTCGGCTGCCCTCGTCATCCTGAGCTGCGGCATGGGCGTGGTCATCGTCTCGCGCGGGTTGGATCTCTCCCTGATCGCGGCGATGGTGGCGGGCGCCACCACATTCGGCGTCCTGATCAGCGCGGGCTATTCCGGCGTGCCCGCGATCGCGTTGACGCTGATCGCCGCCATCGCGACCGGCTTCATCAACGGCGCCTTGATCGCCTATGTCGAAATTCCCGCGATGCTAGCGACGCTGGCCTCGGCGATGGTGATCACCGGCTTCTTCCGCTTCGCCGTGCTGCGCGGCGAATATCTGCTGCTGCTGCCGAAGACCAACCCGGCGGTGATGCTGTTCTCCACCGATCTTCTGCCCGGCCTGACCGCGCCGGTCGCCCTCATGATCGCCGTCTTCGTCCTGAGCTGGCTGATCCTGCGTTTCACCACGCCGGGCCGGATCACCTATGCGATGGGCGACAATTTCCAGGCGGCCCGACTGACCGGCCTGTCGGTGCGGCCCGTCACCGTGATGATCTACGTCTATGCCGCACTCACGGCGCTGGTGGCCGGGCTGATCACGTCGTCGGCCAGCGGCGCCGTCGATTTCCGCACCGTCACCAACGGCGGCCTGCTGTTCGAGGTGATCCTGGTCGTCGTACTGGGCGGCATTCCGCTGCGCGGCGGCCGTGGCGGCATGCGCAACATCCTGGTCGGCGTCGCGCTGATCGCCGTGCTGCGCAACGGCATGACCCTGTTCGACTTCTCGACCCAGACGCAGGACGTGCTCAAGGGGCTTGTCCTGTTCGTCGCGATCATCACCGACAACTACTTCAACCCCAGGGATACCGAAACCGACACGGTCGGCGATCTCTGACCACAGAGGCTCAACAAGGGAGGACAGCATGTTTGGAATGACGGGAAAATTGGTCAAGGCCGTTGCCGGGCTCTCGCTCTGCGCGACCGTTGCATTGGGAATGGGAAGCGCGCAGGCCAATGACAACATCGCCGGCAAGAAGGTCATCTTCGTGCCGATCTCGATGGGCATTTCGCTGACCGAAGGCTGGGTCCGCCGCATGAAGGAACATGCCGCGATGCATGGCTACACCATCGATGTGCGCGATGCGCAGTTCAACACCGGCGCCATGTCGGAACTGCTTGCCAAGGCGATCAGCGACAAGCCGGACGTGCTCGTGGTGCACAACCCGACCGTCCAGCTGCTCGCGCGGCAGATCAAGCAGGCTGAGGCGGCGGGAATCAAGGTGCTGCAGCTCAACCTGCAATCCAACCAGCCTTCGACCGCCTTCGTCGGCGCCAACTGGACGCGCATCGGCAAGGAGATCGCCGAAGACATCGTGAAGGAATGCGGCGCCGGCAGCGGCAAATCCGGCAAGGTCTCGATCGTTCCGGGACAGTTGACAGCCGCCGACAGCGTGATGATGAACGACGCTGCCTTCGCCGTCTTCAAGCAGCATCCCGAGATCAAGGTCGTGTCCAATCAGGCCTCGGACTGGGAGCCGGAAAAGGCCCGTCAGATCACGGCGACGGTGCTCCAGCAGAACCCCGATCTCTGCGCGGTCTTCGGCCATTGGGACGTCCATACGATGGGCGCCGGCAAGGCGGTGAAGGACGCCCATCTCGAGGACAAGGTTCTCGTCTACGCGACCGGCGGCGGCGACGATGCCACCTGCCAGGCGGTCGAAGACAAGATCCTCGACCGGGTGTGGAGCTATGACGCCGACGGCCAGGGCCGTGACGCGGGCACCATGATCGACATCCTGCTCCAGGGCGGGGCCGCGGCCGATCACTCGATGCTGAAGATCGAATCGCCGATGAAGATCATCATCGGCGGCTCGAAAACGTACAACCGTAACCTCTGCTGGAAGATGTAACGCAGCCGCGACTCGGGGTCCCTGCGGGGACCCCGTTTTTCGCCGAAGGACACCGCGTTGACCGCTCCGATCGATTTCGCCAATTTGCCGCGCGTCAAGGTGCCACGCCTGGTGGTCTCGCCGCGCCGCATCCTGTCCGATGTCCTGTCGAAGGGCTGGGTCGAGAGCGCGATCCCATTCATCTCGTTCGTCGTGGCGATGCTGGGCATTTGGGCGACCACGACCGGGTACTTCAAACCGTCCGTCTTGTCCGACCTGTCGCAATATGCGGCCGATGGCGGTCTTGTGGTTCTCGCCCTGCTGATCGTCGTAGCCGTCGGCGGCATCGATCTGTCGGTCGGTTCGAATTTCGCGATGTCCGCCTTCGTCGCACTCTATGGCTTCCATATTCTGGGATTGCCCGTCTGGGCCGTCCTTGTCCTCAGCCTGGCCAGCGGCGCCCTGATTGGCGCGATCAACGGCGTCGTTGCAGGACTGATCGGCTGTGGCGCATTGCTGACGACGCTCGCCACCATGATCACGACGCGGGGGCTCTACACCCTTGCATCGCAGGCCCGTCTCGTTGCGATCTCGACCAGTACGCGCAGCGACGACCTGTGGGACTGGATCGGCATCGCGAAGGTGCTCGGCGTACCCATCGGGTTCTGGGCCCTGGTCGTCGTCGCGGTGCTGGTGTTCCTGATGTTCCGCCAGTCGCGGTTCGGCTGGCACGTGCTCGCGGTCGGCGGCAATCGCAAGGCCGCGCGCCATGGCGGCATCAACGTCAAGCGCACCGTCTTCTTCGCTTACGTGCTGGGCGGTTTGATTGTCGGCCTGTCCGGCTTCCTGTTCGCCGCGCGGCAGAACAGCGTCGGTTCGGATACCGGCATCGGCATGGAATTCTTCGTGCTGACGGCGCTGGTGATCGGCCTGGGCGGGTTTGTGCCGGGACGCGGCGCGGTGGTTTCCGTTCTGGTCGGTTTCGCGACGATCTACATCCTGATCAATGCGATGCTCAATTCCGGCTTCCGCGGCGATTTCGTGCAATTCATCCTGGGTTGCATCATCGCCG
>CAZNZI010000712.1:0-1873 GCA_964577475.1 uncultured Rhodospirillaceae bacterium | reverse complement strand
GACGCGGGCCATGGTCATGCGGTGATGGGTGACGAACAGGAAGCGGGAATGGGCGCTCTGGGCGATCACGGAGACCAACGCGCAGAAACCGTCGACATTGGCGTCGTCGAGCGGCGCGTCCACCTCGTCCAGCACGCAGACGGGCGCCGGATTGGCCATGAACACCGAGAACAGCAGGGCGAGTGCCGTCAGGGCCTGCTCGCCGCCCGAGAGCAGCGAGAGCACCTGCAGCTTCTTGCCGGGCGGGCTCGCCATGATTTCCAGGCCGGCTTCGAGGGGGTCTTCCGACTCGGTCAGGGTCAGATAGGCGCGGCCGCCGCCGAACAGGCGGGTGAACAGCACGGTGAACTGCTGGTTCACCTTCTCGAAGGAGTCGAGCAGGCGTTGACGCCCTTCCGAGTTCAACTCGCTGATGCCGCGGCGCAGCCGTGCGATGGCGGCCACCAGGTCTTCGCGTTCGGCGCGCAGGCCGCCGATGCGCGTCTCCATCTCGGCCGCTTCTTCCTCGGCGCGCAGATTGACCGGGCCCATGCCTTCGCGCTCGCGCACCAGCTTCTGGAAGCGCGCTTCGACTTCGGCGATGTCGCCCGGCTCCTGGGCTTCCTCGTGGTTCAGCAGATCTTCCGGCGCCATCTCCAGGCGCTCGACGACCCGCTCGGCCACGGCGCGCGAGGCTTCCTGGGCGGTCGCCACGACGCCTTCGCGGCGGATGCGTTCTTCGCGCGCGGCGCTCAACTGCTGCTCGGCTTCGCGCACCGCACGGTCGGCGGCCGTCTGCATCTGCTCGCCATCGGCCAGATCGGCCGCGGCGGCACGGCGCAGTTCTTCGGCGGCGTGGGTCTCGCTGCGCAGCGTTTCGCGCTGCTGCGCCAGTTCGCCCGGCAGCGCGGCCAAACGATCCAGCTCCTCGGCGGCGGTCGCGCGGCGCTCGGTCAGGGTCGCGGTCTGCCGCTCGGAGGCGGAGGCGCGCTCGGCCCAGTTGCGCGTTTCGACTTCGATGGCCAGCAGGCGGCGGTCGCGGGTCTGGGCATCGACGCGCAGGCGGTCGCGCTGGCCTTCCGCCTCCATCAGCCGCATAAGGCAGCCGGCCAGCATCGGCCGCAATTCGGTGACACGGGCGCGGATCTGATCGTCATCGGCGCCGGGCTGGGCGTTGGTGCGGGCGGTCGCTTCGGTGGCTTCCGCTTCGGCGAGATCGGCGCGCGTCGCATCGACCTGTTCGCGCAGGGCCGAGAGGCGCGACGACACGGCGGCCGATTTGGCCGACAGACGCGCCTGCTCGTCGCGAATGCGGGCGAAGGCATTCTCGCCTTCACGAAGGGCCTGGCGCGCGGCGCGTTCGTCCTGGACTGCCTGTTCGGCGGCCTGGTTGGCGGCGCGGGCATCGGCATCGGCCTGGGCGACGTTCTGCTCGGCACGCTCGATCATCGGCGCGAGATCGCGCAGGCGATTGCGGTGCTGCAGGGTGGCGGCCGCGGCGGCATGGGTGCCGGCCTTCAGGGTGAACCCGTCCCAGCGCCACAGATCGCCGGTGCGGCTGACCAGGCGCTGGCCCGGCTTCAACTGGCTTTGCAGTTCGGCACCCTGCGCGGCGTCATCGATCACGCCGATCTGCGACAGGCGGCGGGCCAGAACTTCGGGCACCGCGATCAGTTCGCTCATCGGCCGGACGCCATAAGGCAGCGCCGGAATCTCGGCGAGCGGGGCGAGGGTACGCCATGCGACCGGCGCATCGGCATCGACCGGCGCGGTCAGTTCGTCGCCCAGCGCGGCGCCCAAAGCGGCTTCGAGGCCGCCCGGCACCACCACACGCTCGGCCAGCGGCGGCAGGGTCGATTCGTTGGGGGCGCGCAAGAGATCGCCCAGCGCCTTG
>CAZNZI010000711.1:0-2679 GCA_964577475.1 uncultured Rhodospirillaceae bacterium | reverse complement strand
CCGGCGATCGAGCGGACTGATCACGATGGAAATCTGCCCGCGCTGACCGCCCAGGGCGTCGCTTCCGTTGACGCAGAGATTGACGAGAACCTGGGAGAGCTGCCCCTTGTCGCCCAGGACAGCGGCGTCGCGGGCCCTGTTCTCGACGGATAGCTCCGTCGTCGCCGGCAGTGTCGCGCGCAGCAGCTCCTCGGTTTCGGCAATCAACTCGGCCAGGTTGACCTGGACCGCTTCCACTGGACCGCGGCGGGCGAATGTGAGGATCTGCTGCACCAATGACCGGCCGCGCTGGCTGACCGACACGATGCGTTCGGCGAAATGATGCGGCTCGCTGCCGGCCTCCAGGTCCTCGACCAGGAATTGGCCGAAGCCGAGAATCGCGCCCAGCAGATTGTTGAAGTCGTGAGCGATGCCGCCGGCCAGGTTGCCGAGCGCCTCCAGCTTGCTCGCCTGCGCCTGCCATTCCAGGCGGCGGCGCTCTTCCTCCTCGAGGCGAATGCGTTTCGTCGCGTCGCTGGCCACCATGACGAAACCGCCCTGCGGCAAGCGGTGGACGCGCGCATCGAAGAACATGGGGCGGTTGTCGATCGGCCGCCGCCACGGGCCGGTACCTTGCCACTCTCCTTTCTCGCGCAGTTCGGCGAAGGCCTCGTCGGCAAACGGTCCGAAGAAATCTTCATCCTGGAAATCGCGGAGCCGCTTGCCCTCGACAGCCGCCGAATCGCCGGGCAGGCCGAACAGGGCCACCGCCGCATCATTGGTGTAGATGATGCGAAGGTCTTCTTCGGCCATCAGGATCGCGTCCTGCGCGATGTCGAGGGCAGCCAGCACTTCGGCCATGCGGTTGCGGCTTCTCAGCACCTCAGCCTCGATGGCGAGACGATCGATTTCCGCCGCCGCGCGCGGTGCCGACAGATTGAGAACCGTCTCGACATATTCGGGCCGTTCCCAGGGCTGGCGGCTCGACGCGACCAGAATGCCGAGCAGTTCGCCCTTGGCGCTGAAGAGCGGAATCCCGCCATAGGCGTCGATGATATTGCCCAGGATGCGAGGCACTTCCGGATAGCGCGCACGCAGATTGCCGTTGATCACCACGCTTTTTCCCGACGACAGAATCGTGCGCGAGGCCTCCCATAGAGGGATCGCGTCATTGGCGACAAAGGCGCCGTCGGCGAACAGGTAGAGCGTCTGGACCGTGCCGGCCGTCATGTCGGGGCGGCCGATATAGGCGTAGTCTGCACCGAGAACCCGCGCCACGCTGACCACGAGTGCCTTCAGGAAATCCTCGCCGATCGTATTGCCGAAGTTGCCGCTCAGCGTCGCCATCAAGCGCCGCAGCTCTTCGCGTGCAGTGACGTCCTGGTGCGTCACGATCAGGCGGAGGGGCCGTCCCTCCACGTCGCGGATGAATTCGGCCTGGCGGTAGATCCAGCGCATGTCGCCGTCGCGCCGATTGAGCCGATATTCGAGAGGCTCGGTCTCTCCGTTCTTCTCGCGCGCCCACCGTTCCTGAACACGTTCCCGGTCTTCCGGATGGATAAGAGCCAGAAACTCTTCCCGCGAGGGCTGGCCGTGTGCCGGCTCGAGGCCGAACAGTCTGAAGGCTTCGGTCGACCAGACCGCACGCCAGGTGCCGATATCGAACTCGATGCTCGCCATCTTGGCGACGCGCTGGGCGCTGGCGAGATGCTGGGCGCTGGCCTTGAGTTCGTCTTCGAGGCGCTTGCGCTCGGTGACGTCCTGCTGGATCGTGTAGAGCTTGACCGGCTTGCCGCTGGCGTCGGTCTGGATTTCGACCTCGCGGTGGACCCACCGGATCGCGCCATCCGCACGGATGATCCTGAACTCGATGGGCGCCGAGGGGCTGCCGGTGGCATCGATCTCGCGAGCCGCGCGGGCCAGCGGCCGGTCGTCCGGATGGACCAGATTGAAATACTCTTCAAGCGTCGGGGGCAGATCGCCCGGATCGAGTCCATAGATCCGGCATTGCTCTTCCGACCAGATCGCCTGGCCCTTCACCAAATCGATCTCGGCGCTGCCCACATGACCGATCCGTTGCGCGCGCGCGAGGCCTTCGTAATTGTGGCGCAGCGTCTCTTCCAGATTCCGCCGGTCGGTAATGTCATGATGGGTCGCGACGAGACCGGCGAGCTTTCCCGATACATCGGAAATCGCGCGAACCTCGCGGTGCAACCAGCGCACCGTCCCATCGGGGCGAATGATGCGGAATTCGGCCGGCCCGGTCGGAACGCCGACATTGTTGCGACCACGGAGGCCCTGGAGCATTTCGCGGTCGTCGGGGTGGACCGCTTCGAGGAAGCGTTCGAACGTGAAATCGATCTTGGTTTCCGCGAGACCGAGAATGTTTATCAGTTCATCGGACCAGAACTCCTCGCCGGTGATCAGGTTGACCTCGGCGCTGCCGATCCCCGCGGTGCGTTGAGCCAACAGCAAGTGCTCGCGCGTCCGGCGCGACTCGAATTCGAGGCGGCGGCGATCGGTGACGTCTTGCAGCATCACAATCAGTTTGTTCGCCTTGCCATCGGCGTCGCGGATCAACTCGGCCTGCCGATAGACCCACCGCACCTCGCCGGACGGCCTGACGATGCGGAACTCGCCCGGCGCATTGTCCTGCCCGCTTTCGGATCTGAGGCGCAGCGCTCGCACCAATTCGCGGTC
>CAZNZI010000710.1:0-3245 GCA_964577475.1 uncultured Rhodospirillaceae bacterium | reverse complement strand
ACGGCCGTCGGCATCTCCGGCAATCCGCTTCAGCAGCGTGCCATCAGGTGCAAAACAGAGTACCGCGCCTTCATATCCTTCCGCGACCCACAACCGTCCGTCGCCGTCGATGGCCAGCCCGTTGGGCCGGCGCATAGTGGTTGCAATGACGCGCCGGCCGCCTGAACGACCGATATGCGTCACGCAGCGCCGCGAGGCTTCCATCTCGACCAGATAGAACGAGCCGTCCGGCGCCCAGACCGGTCCTTCCGGTTCGCGCACGTCTTCGATCCATGTGCCATTCGGCATCAGTGCATTCCTTTCTGCGAGCCGATCAAATCCATTCGACGGATCGAGCATCTTTTGAAGATGCTGCGCGTCGCTTGAGCGAGTTGGAGAAAGTGCGACGTCCGCAGATGAGCTTCGAAGGCCATCGGCTGTCGTAAATCTCGTCGAGGATGACCCGCAGCGGATCGCCGAGCGCGACGGCCAGGTCGAAGCGCAAACATCCCGGCTCGTCCCGCGCAGACTGCGCTGCGCTCTCAAGACTCAATCGATGGGCCAAGTCCATCGAGCCCGCTTGATGGCGAATTCAACCAATACGACTCGTGGTGCAGACACGATCGCCCCCTCCCCTCACCTTCATTGCGGGCCAGCACCCCTGTCGGTCCGCAGTCCGTTGCCACCTATTATATGGTCTGATAGCCTGATACACAAATAGTCTTACCGGTCTGCGGCGGACCGGATGGGGAGATGTCGGGGTTCATGGATATGATGAAGGCGATGTCGCCGGCGTTTCCGGCCGCGAGGCTCCAGTTCCGATGACGATCGTTTCGATCGCCGATCTCCGCCGCGCCGCGCGCCAGCGCTTGCCGAAGGCGGTCTTCGATTTCATCGACGGAGGAGCCGATGACGAATCGACATTGCGCAGAAACGCGAGCGACTTCGAATCGATCCGATTCCGGCCCCGTGTGCTGGTCGATGTTTCCCGCCGCGACTTGTCCTTGCCGATCTTGGGACGGCACGCCGATTTTCCGTTGATCATTTCGCCCACGGGCCTCTCCGCCTTGGCATCGCCTAAGGCGGACGCCGCGCTGGCGCGCGTTGCCGATGCCAATCGGATTCCGATCACCCTGAGTTGCAACGCCAGCGCGCGAATCGAGGATTTCGCGCGGGCCGCGCCCGACGCCCGGCGGTGGTTCCAGCTCTATGTCTACAAGGATCTGGATCTCGTGAAGGATCTGGTCAACCGCGCTCTGGCCGCCGATTACGAGGCGCTGGTCCTGACGGTCGACATCCCCGTGCTGGGGCAACGCGAGCGTGATGTCCACAATGGATTCAAGGTCCCGCTCCGCCCCACACCGCGGCTGATCTACGATCTGATCCGGTGCCCGCGATGGACGCTCGGGATCGTGCGCAATGGCGTCCCGCGCATCGAGAATTTCGTCGCGGCCGGCAGTTCAGCCAAAGCGGCATCCACCATCATCAAGCTGATCAACAGCAAGATGGACTCGTCCCTCAATTGGGACAGCGCGAGCTGGCTGCGCGAGTTGTGGCCGCGGAAACTCATCATCAAAGGCATTGTTACGCCCGAAGACGCAACCGAAGCCGTCAATCGTGGATTCGATGCCGTAGCCATATCCAACCACGGCGGGCGGCAATTGGACGGCAGCCCGTCGGCGATCGCGGCGCTTCCGGCGATTGCCGCAGCCATCGGCGACCGCGCGGAGATTTATGTCGACGGCGGAATCCGGCGCGGTGCCAATATCGCCAAGGCGCTGGCCCTGGGCGCGCGAGCGGTGATGGCAGGACGCCCCACGCTTTACGGGGCCGCCGCGGGCGGCGAGGCCGGCGCGGCCAAAGCCGTTTCCATCTTGCGGGAGGAATTCGACCGCTGCCTTGCCCTGATCGGCTGTCCCGAGGCCAGGGCCCTGAATCCGGCCTTCGTCGACAGCACTGGTCTTCGCGACCGATAAGAAAGCCCCCGGCGGTGCGCCGGGAACGCCTTAGGCGCGCCGCCTGAGGTCGTCGAGATGCTCGGCGAGAAAGTCGAGGCGGTCGTTGCCCCAGAAGACGTCCTTGCCGACGATGAAGGTCGGTACGCCGAATGCGCCGTCAGCCGATGCTTTCGCTTCGCTCTCCGCGAGGGCTTGGCGGTTGGCGGGGTCCTCGATCGCTTTGGTAAAGGGCTCGGCCGCAAGACCGGCGCGAGCGGCAGCGCGCAGCAACGGCTCAGTCTGCCCGATATCCTGACCGAATTCCCACTCCTCGCGCATCACTTCGACGACATAGGGTTGGAGCACGCCCTGGCGTTCGGCGAGGAACGAGCCGATCGCGGCACGGGTCGGCTCGGTATCTTTGGGCGGCGGAACGAAAGGAATGTCCATCCGCTTGCACCACCGCGCGACGTCCTGGCGGACGATCGGCAGCTTGTAGGCCGCGCGCTCCGGCGGAGATCGGCCGGTCCACCCACCGAGCGGCTGCCAAATCACCTTTACATCGGGTGCCGATAGCACGTCGAACATGCGCTTCGACGCGAGATAGCAATACGGGCTTCGGAAATTGAAATAGACCTTAACCTCTATCGGATTCATGTTCCTCCCCCGCGGTGTCTATTGTTCGACACGAAATGCCACCTGGCCCAGGCCTTCGACTGCGTTGCGGACATGGACACCCGGCACCAGAGGCTGAGCCGCAGTGGCCGCACCCGCCATCACCACCCATCCCGCCTCAATCTCGAAGTTCCCTTGCGCGGCCATACGCGCAGCGGCGGCCAAGGAACGCCGCGCATCGCCCAGAATCGCAGCCGTCGAACCGATCTGCACCGGCCGGCCGTCGAACTCCATGATCATGCCGAGGTTGGAAAGATCGATCTCGGGATTCGCCCAAGGACCGATCACAAACCCGGACGAGGATGCATTGTCGGCGATTACATCGGGCAGCGTGAACTTGAAGTTCTCATAGCGCGAATCGATGATCTCCATCGCCGGTGCCACGGCAGCGACAGCGTCCATCGCCTCGGCCGGCGATACGTTGCCCGAGAGTGGCCGCTTCATCAGAAAGGCGATCTCCGGCTCGACGCGCGGATGAACATAGGCCTTAAGGCTGATCGCTCCGCCGTCCTCGACGCGCATCGTATTGGATAGCCGGCCCCAGATCACCTCGTCGACATTGACCTGGATCATCTTGGCGCGGCTGGTCAGGCCCATCTTGATCCCAACCTGCTTCTCGCCGCGCGTCAGACGTTGACCGAAGGCCAACTCCTG
>CAZNZI010000709.1:0-2337 GCA_964577475.1 uncultured Rhodospirillaceae bacterium | reverse complement strand
AACGCGCGGCGCGCCGCGTCTGTGCCCGGAACATTGGATCAGCACAGACAGTACACGGTCGTGACGGAAACGCCCGCGCTTCTCGAACTCACCGGTATCTCCAAATCCTTCGGTGGCGTGCACGCGCTGAAGGATGTCGATTTTGCGCTGAAGCCCGGCTCGATCCACGGGCTGGTCGGCGAGAACGGCGCCGGCAAGAGCACGCTGATGAAGATCATCGCGGGCGTGCACACGGAATTCGAGGGCACCTTCAAGATCGACGGCAAGGATGTCCGGCTGCATTCGGCGCGCGACGCGCTCGCCGCCGGTATCGGCATGGTGCATCAGGAACTGAGTGTCATTCCCGACCTCAGCGTCGCCGAGAACGTGCTGCTGGGTCGCCAGCCGCTGAACCGCGCCGGCATGGTCGATTGGCGCCGCATGATGCGCGAAGCGGCCGAGCAGCTCCGCAATCTCGGTATCGACGTCAATCCCAAACAGCGCATGGGCTCGCTGCCGATCGGCATGCAGCAGCTCGTCGAACTCAGCCGCGTGCTGTTTTCGGGCGCCCGCATCATCATCCTCGACGAGCCGACCTCGGCCCTCTCGCCGCCCGAAGTGAAACGCCTCTTCGGCCTGTTGCGGCGCTTGCGCGATTCGGGCCGCAGCATCGTCTTCATCTCGCACTTCCTTGACGACATTCTCGAAGTGTCAGACATGGTCACGATCTTCCGCAACGGGCAGAAGGTGGTCACCACCCAGTCCGCGGAGATCGACAAGAAGTGGATCATCGAACGGATGATCGGCTCGGGACACAACCAGCTCGAAGAAAGCTACACCGCCGATTTCCAGCTTCACAGCAGGCTCGAAGCACCGGTCGTGATGGAGACCCGGGGGTTGAGTTTGGGCCGCGCCTATCGCGACATCTCGCTCCAGGTGCGCGCGGGCGAGGTGCTCGGCATCTATGGCTTCATGGGCTGCGGCCAGATCGAGTTGGTGCGCAGCCTGTTCGGCAAACTGCACCCCGACGTGGGATCGATCAGCTTGAACGGCGCCCCGATCAGTCTCCCCAACACATCGGCGGCGCGAAAGGCCGGCGTGGCTTTCGTGCCCGAAAGCCGGCGCAGCATGCTGTTCCACCAGGAGCCGGTCTATAAGAACGTCTCGATCGCCGTGCTCGACAAGTTCTCGCCGGTGATCCTGAAGCCCTCCTTCGAGCGCAAGATCGCCGAGGAGCATGTGCAGAAGCTGCGCATCCGTCCGCCATCGGTGGACCGGCTGCTGGGTACGCTTTCGGGCGGCAACCAGCAGAAGGTGGCGCTGGCCAAGTGGCTGACCTATCCGCCCAAGGTGCTGATCCTGAGCGAGCCGACCCGCGGCATGGATGTGGGCGCCAAGGACGACGTGGTGAAGATCGTCCGCGGCCTGCGCGAGCAAGGCATCGGCATCGTCGTCGCCTCGACCGAACCGCAGAACGAGCTGTCGCTGGCCGACCGCAACGTCGTGATGAAGAAGGGCGAGATCGCCCATGAATTTGCCAATGTGGCGGTCAGCAAGGACCGCCTTCTCTCAGCCGCGTGAGTGACCCGATGAACCAGGCCACCGAACCTTCGCCCCAGACTCCCGCCGGACGATCGCGGTTGATGAGCACATTGCGCGATCAACTGCGCAACATCGCACCCTTCATCACGCTGCTGGTTCTGGTCATCTTCTTCAGCGCTGCCAGCAAGTCATTCTCGACCTGGGACAATGTCGGCAACATCCTGACCCAGATTTCGATCACCGGCATCATGGCCGCCGGTCTGACCTTCGTCATTCTCTGCGCCGAGATCGATCTCTCGGTCGCCAGCGCCGCCAATGCGGTCGGCATCGTGGTCGCCTTCTTCACGCTGCAGGACGCCAGTGTGAATATCGCCAACGTACCATTGCCGGGCGGTGTGGCGATCCTGCTGGCTGTGCTGTTCTCTTTGCTGTTCGGCGCGGTGACGGCCTTCGGCGTCACCTGGATCGGCATCCCGAGCTTCATCATGACACTGGCCATGCTGGGCATCGGCGCGGGCGTCTGCGCGACCCTGGTGCGCGGCCAGATCGCCTACAACGTGCCGGGGATCATCAAGACCTTGGGCGCCGGATCGATCGGCCCCGTTCCATGGCTGGTGATCGTGGCCGCCGTCGTACTGGGACTCTCCCACTTCGTGCTGACCTATACGCGCTTCGGCCGGTACGTCTACCTGGTGGGCGGCAACCGCGAGGCGGCCGAGTATTCGGGCGTCAACGTGCGGGCCATCATCGCGGTGGTGATGATCATCTCGGCGGTGTGCTCCGGCATGGCCGGCATGATGGGCGTCGCCCATTTCG
>CAZNZI010000708.1:0-1571 GCA_964577475.1 uncultured Rhodospirillaceae bacterium | reverse complement strand
ATCTTGGGCTCGGGCAGGCCGAAGAGATGGAAGGCCTCGATCACCTCGAGCCCCTTGTTCATCATGGTGGCCGAGTCGATCGAGATCTTGGCGCCCATGTCCCAGACCGGGTGCGCGACCGCCTGTTCGGGCGTGGCCGCTGCCATCTGCCCCTGGGTCGCCGTGCGGAACGGGCCGCCCGAGGCGGTCAGGATGATCCGCTCGATACGCTCCTTCTGCTCGAAGTCGAAGACCTGGAAGATCGCAGAGTGCTCGGAATCGACCGGCACCAGCGTCGCGCCGGCCCGCGCGACCTCGGCCATCACCAGATAGCCGGCGCAGACTAGCGTCTCCTTGTTGGCCAGCCCGACGATCGCGCCGCGGCGCACGGCGGCCAGGGTCGGCTGCAGACCGACCGCGCCGACGATCGCCGCCATCACGCATTCGGCGGGGCGCATCGCCGCTTCCATCACGGCGGCCGGTCCGGCGCCGATTTCGACATCGACGCCCGCCAGCGCGGCCTTCAACGGGCGATAGGCCTTGTCGTCGGCGATCGCGACCATCTTGGGCCGCAGCCGGCGCGTCTGATCGGCAAGACGGTCGACCGAGCTATTGGCAACCAGCGCCTCGACGCGGAATCTGTCGGGCTCGCGCTCGATCAGGTCGACCGTGTTGCAGCCGACCGAGCCGGTGCTGCCGAGCACCGTGACGCTGCGGATTTCGGACTTCGCCGCGGGACGCAGCGGTGTGTTGGGTACGGAACTCAGCGCCATGCGGTGATTCCTCCGCCCAGCGCAAGGCAGAAGACGGCCGCCGCCGGTGCCGCCGCCATCAGCCCGTCGATGCGGTCGAGCACGCCGCCATGGCCGGGGATGATGGTGCCTGAGTCCTTGGCGTCGAAGCGGCGCTTGACCGCCGACTCGAACAGATCGCCGGCTTGCGAGACCAGCGCCAGGACAGCGCTGGTGCCCGCGAGGACCCAGGGATCGATCGCCAGATGCAGCGCGGCCGCGACCCGGCCGCCGACGGCGGCCGCGCCGATAGTGCCGCCGATGAGGCCGGCCCAGGTTTTCTTCGGACTGACGCGCGGCATCAGTTTCCAGCCGCCGATCAGGCGGCCGGCGGCGTAAGCCACCGTGTCGGTCGCCCAGACGACCAGCAGCAGCCAGAAGGCCGTCTCGCGGTCCTGGTCGCGCAGCCAGAGGATCGCGGCGACCGGCACGCCGATATAGACGATGCCGAACGCGACCCAGAGCGGCGACCAGCCGACCAACCGTGTCCATTCCCAGGCGGCGATGGCCGCGCCGACTGCGACAAAGGCGACGAAGAACTGTTCGCCGCGCGGTTGTTCACCGCCGACATGCCCGATCCCGATCTGGTGATCCGCACCTCGGGCGAGATGCGCATCTCGAACTTCCTGCTCTGGCAGAGCGCCTATGCCGAGTTCACCTTCCCCGACGTGCTCTGGCCCGACTTCACGCGCCGTCATCTCGAACAGGCCCTCGACGACTTCCAAGGCCGCGAACGCCGCTGGGGCGGCATCGGCTGAGGTCGCGTGCTCCGTCAGCGCATCCTGTCCGCCCTGATCCTTG
>CAZNZI010000707.1:0-1722 GCA_964577475.1 uncultured Rhodospirillaceae bacterium | reverse complement strand
AAAAAGGAAAGACCCCCGAGTTAGGGCTCGGGGGTCCTCCGTGGCGCGCGGTGCCGAACGCCGCTTCCGGCGGGCTTTCCGTACCGGCGCGCTACCTCGCGGTTACTTCGCCGAAGCGACCCATTCGGGCTTGCCGTCCGGGCCCTTCAACTGCGACCAGCTCTTCTCGATTTGCTTGATCACGGCGTCGGGCATCGGCACGTAGTTGAGCGCTTCGGCGTCCTTCTGGCCGTTGTGCAGGCACCAGTCGAGGAACTTCAACGCGACCTGGTTCTGTGCCGGATCAGTGTCCTTGCGCAGCAGCATGTAGGTGGCCGCGGTGATCGGCCAACTCTTGGCGCCGGGCTGATTGGTCAGGATCAGGTAGAAGTTCTCGACCTTGGAGAAGTCGGCATTGGCGGCGGCCGCCTGGAAGGCGTCCATGGTCGGCGACAGGCGCTTGCCGTCCTTGTTCACCATGTCGGCGAAGACGAGGTGGTTCTCCATCGCATAGGCATATTCGACATAGCCGATCGAGCCGTCGAGCTGCTGCACGAAGGCGGCAACACCTGCATTGCCCTTGCCGCCGACACCCGCCGGCCACTCGACCGACGTGTCCTCGCCCACTTTCGACTGCCAATCGGGGCTGACCTTGGACAAGTAGTCGGTGAAGTTGAAGGTCGTGCCCGACCCGTCGGAACGGTGCACGACGGAAATCGCCTGATTGGGCAGCTTCACCTTCGGGTTCAGCTTCTTGATCGCGGCGTCGTCCCACGACTTGATCTTGCCGAGATAGATGTCGGCCAAGGTCGCGCCGTCGAGCACCAGTTGGCCGGGCTTCACGCCCTTCACATTCACCACGGGCACGATCGAGATGATCACCTGCGGGAACTGGATCAGGTTGTTCTTGGTGAGCTCTTCAGGCTTCAACGGCTTGTCGGTATTGGCGAAGGGAACGGTCTTCTCTTCGATCTGCTTGATGCCGCCGCCCGAGCCGATGGCCTGGTAGTTGAGCGAGTCACCGCTGGTCTTGGCATAGGTATCGGCCCATTTCGACAGAACCGGATAGATCGCCGTGCCACCCGCACCGCTCAACTGCGCCGCATCGGCGCCAGAGACGGCAAAACCCATCGCTACTGCGGCCAGCGCGGCCGCGTATCGCATCGACATTATTCCCCTCCAACAAGGACTGAGACAAACCCTCGCGGCCCGGAACGGACCGCATCCCAAGGGCGCGGGGAAAGTCGCGCGCGGCTGTGGCGAAGATGCGGCGCGGAGGTTGCAGTGTCGTGAAGTTTGCCGGGTACGCCGGTGTGCAATTGGCGCTACAGGCGTATGCGCGGACCGTTACAGGCGGCTTCTCAGCTGCTGCGCAAACGCATCGGCCTCCATCGGCCGCGCGTAGAAGAAACCTTGAATCAGACGGCATCCGCGCTCGGCGAGGAAGTCGCGTTGCGGCTGGGTCTCGACGCCTTCGGCGAGGACTTCGAACCCGAGATGGGCGCCGAGCGCGATCAGCGATGTGACGATCGCACCGTCCTTGCCGTCTTCAGGCAGGCCGTGGATGAAGGCGCGGTCGATCTTCAGCGTGTCGATGGGGAAGCGTTTCAGATAGGCGAAGGACGAATAGCCCGTTCCGAAGTCATCCACCGCGATGCGGATCCCCATCCGGTTGAGCTCGGTCAGGATCTCGACGGCGCGATGGGCATCGGCAGCCATCACGCTTTCGGTGATCTCGATCTC
>CAZNZI010000706.1:0-2789 GCA_964577475.1 uncultured Rhodospirillaceae bacterium | reverse complement strand
TGGTCGCTTCGTCGAGATACCACCACGGCGTCTGGAGATCGAATTGCAGGCCGAGCGGCTTCAACAGCGCGAAGCCTTTGCGCCATTTCGGATCGACCATCAGCGACGGCGGGTGATCCTTAGCGGTCGACGGGCCATAGGGTTTGTGGCGCACCGCGCGCACGAAGGGCCGTGCCGCATGGTGTTCCAGCACGTCGGCCACGTCGTCGGCGTTCAGCCAGGCCTGGGCGACGGCGACATTGGGGAATCCGGTCTCGCGCTTCATCTGCGCGATGAAATCCATCTCGCCTTTCGGATCCTTCGGGTCCCACTCGGCCTCGAGATAGACGGCTTTCACGATGGTGTGACCGTGCGCCTTCGCGTCGGCGATGTGGTCGGCGGGATAGTAGGGATGGCAGATCGCCGTGTAGTCGCCATAGCGGAAGGGGATCGGCGGCTTGTCGTTCAGCCACGGATAGTAATGCTTGGTCGGGTCCCAGAAATGGACATGCGCGTCGACCATGGCGATGTCGGACGTCATGCGTTGCTTCGCCTCCTCCCGCGGACGCGGCCGGACCATCCCCGGTTCGGCGCGCTGTCCCGAATCTCCACCGGCCTTGGAATCGGCCGTTCTTTTGTCGATGAGAACCCGATAATCCGGTTTCCGAGAACGTTCTCGGTGAACGTTTACAATTGGTGTACCGTATGGTCCCTGCTTCGCTTCTGTCAAGGGAGCGGTCATGCGTCGCGCATGCAGAAGCGAAGGTTGCGGGATAGCAATTGTCAGATCGACGCCACGCGGCTAATGCTCGTCCGATGACTGAACGGCCATGAAACGCAATTCGAAAATCGCCCGGTACAAGCCCCGGGTCACGCTGCGCGATCTCGCCAAGGACCTCGACGTCTCGGTCGCGACCGTCTCGCGTGCGTTTCACGAAGGCGTGACGATCGCCGAAGAAACGCGCCAGCTTGTCCTCAAACGGGCCGGCGAACTGGGTTACCGGCCCAACCCGCTGGCGCGCAGCCTGATCACCAAGCGCACCCATATCGCCGGCATCGTCGCGGCCGACATCACCAATCCGTTCTATCCCGAAGTGCTCAACGGCCTGGCCGAAAAGCTGCAATCGATCGACATGAACGTGATGCTGATGCAGGCGAGCCCCTCGCGCAGCAGCGACGAGGCGTTGCGCATCCTGCTGCGCTATCAGCCCGATGTGGCGATCATGCTCGCTGCCACCTTGTCGTCCGAAGCGGCCGAGGCGTGCCAGCAGGCCGGGACGCCCGTGATCTTCTTCAATCGCTACGCATCCGATGGCGGATCCTGGGCGGTGACCTGCGACAATGTCAAAGGCGGCCAGCAGGTTGCCGACTACATGCTCGATCTCGGTCACAAACGGCTCGCCTATGTGGCGGGTCGCCGCGATGCATCGACAACGGTCGACCGTTGGCGCGGCTTCCAGGGACGCTGCAAGAGGCGCGGCGCTTCCGATCCGATCTACGAGGAGGCGGGCGCGTTCAGCTATCAGGCAGGCTATGCCGCAGCGCAGCGACTGTTCGCGCGAAAAGTGAGGCCGGACGCCGTGTTCGGCGCAAACGATATCGTCGCGCTCGGAATCATTGACGCAGCGCGGCGTGAATTCGGTTTACGCATTCCCGAAGACGTTGCCGTCATCGGATTTGACGATATCCCGATGGCCGCTTGGCCGCCTTATGCTCTGACGACATTGCGCCAGCCGACCGCGGCCATGATCGAGTCGACGGTGGATATCGTACGACGATTGAGTCGGCGTCCGTCGGAGAAGCCGAAGGTGGTGCGGATTCCCGGCGAAATGATCGAACGCGGCACGACGCGCAGCCGCAAGAGCGTCTGACTTCGCGACCGCGGTAACGAACTGTTCCAATTTGCGCCAGGCGCGGAATGCCCGATTTTATTTCATTGCATTCGTATGCGGTGATCCCTTGACAGGTGTCGGCCCGCGCTCATACGGTAATCTCACCGAGAACGTTCTCGGAAGCAAACGACGCTGCCGCGGTCGATGAAATCGCGGCGCGGAAAGGTAGCCGGAAGAACGGTTGCCGCGAAAAAAGGGGCGGGGCGCGCGGACCCAAATCGTTCGGTCCAATCTGCCCGGTGAGGAAGCGAGGACCGCACGGCGGGACCGAGCGCAAAGCGGAATCGATAAGAACCGCTTTGAGGCAGTCACAGCCTGCGCTCCGAGGGAGGCGCTGACGATGAACGATGCCGCTGGTAAAACTCCGGGCACGCCGCCGGCTGCGCCCGCACAGGCGTCTGCATCGCAAAGTTTGTGGGACAAGCTTCCCTTCCGCACCAGCCGCGGCATCATCGCCGCGACCATCCTGCTGTTCGTGATCAGCGCGATCGTGCAGCCCGAAAGCCTCAGCGCCAGCGCGATGGCCGGTATGATTCCCTTCGCCTCGGTCCTGGCGCTGGTTGCGCTGGGCCAGACGCTGGTGATCCAGCAAGGCGGCATCGATCTCTCCGTCCCCGGCGTCGTGTCGCTGAGCGGCGTGATCGTTTCGTACTACTCGAGCAATTCGCCTGGGATGAACGGCTCCTCGCTCGGTATCGCCATCGTCTATACCCTGGTCGTCGCGCTGATCGCGGGACTGGTCAACGGTTTGCTGGTCGCCCGCGCGCGCGTCGCGCCGATCGTCGCCACCATCGGCATGAATGCCGTGCTGTACGGCATCGACGTCAACGTTTCGGGCGGCACGCCGGTGCAGGTGCCGGACAGCCTCGCGTCCTTCGTCGATTATCGCATTTTCGGCATTTCGACGCTGTTTTACAT
>CAZNZI010000705.1:0-3667 GCA_964577475.1 uncultured Rhodospirillaceae bacterium | reverse complement strand
CGCCAGCAATTCGGCATGCGTCCCCTCTTCGACGATTCGGCCGTGATCGAGCACGATCAGCCGGTCCATCCGTGCGACGGTGGAGAGCCGATGGGCAATCGCCAGCACCGTGCGGCCTTTCATCAACTCGCCCAATTGTTCCTGGATCGCCGCCTCGACCTCGGAATCGAGCGCCGAGGTTGCTTCATCGAGGATCAGGATCGGTGCATTCTTCAGGATCACCCGGGCGATGGCGACGCGCTGGCGCTGACCGCCGGATAGTTTTACCCCGCGCTCGCCCACATGGGCCTCGAAGCCGCGGCGGCCGTCCCAATCCTCCAATGTCTCGATGAAGTCGAGTGCATGCGCCTGAACGGCAGCGGCCCGAATCTCCTCCTCGGTTGCTTCTGGCCGTCCGTAGCGGATGTTATCGCGGATCGAACGGTGCAGCAGCGAGGTGTCCTGAGTCACCATCGCAATATGCGACCGCAGCGTTTCCTGGGTGACACCGGCGATATCCTGCCCGTCGATGGTGATCCGCCCTGCCTCCACGTCGTAAAAGCGCAGCAAGAGGTTGACCAGGGTCGACTTGCCTGCCCCCGATTGACCGATCAGGCCGACACGTTCGCCTGGCTTGATTGCGAGGTTGATCCCGTGCAGCACGCCACGGCTGGTGCCATAGCCGAAGCGGACGTCCTCGAAGCGGATCGCGCCCTTGGTCACGGCCATCGGCACGGCGTCGGGTTTGTCGGGCATTTGGCGCGGCACCGAGATCGAACGCATGCCGTCGAGCACCACGCCGACGTTTTCGAAGATGGCGGTGACGTTCTGCGCCACCCAGCCGGCGATATTGGCGATCTGCCAGGCCAGCGGCATCGCCGTCGCCACCGCGCCGAGCGAGACGCGACCGGTCGACCATAGCCAGATCGCGACAATGCCGGTGGCGGCCAGCATGCTCGCATTGAGCAGCGCGAGCGTGAGCGTGAACATCGAGATCAGACGCAACTGGCGGCGGAAGGTGGCGGTGTGTTCGTCCACCGTCGAGCGGACGAAATTGTCCTCGTCGCGGGCGCGGGCGAAGAGCTTCACCGTCAGGATGTTGGTATAGCTGTCGACCACGCGGCCCGTGAGCGCCGAGCGCACGACGGACAGGTCCCGCGACCGGTCGCGCAGGCGCGGCACGAAATAGGCGAGGAAGATCGCGTAACCGGCGAACCAGCACATGACGGGTGCGGCCAGCCGCACATCGCTCGACGACATCAGCACCATGGCACTGCCGCCGTACACGAGGATATAGAGCACCGCATTGGTACCGGCGACCACGCTCTCTCTTAGCGCCGGGCCGGTCTGCATGATGCGGTTGGCGATGCGTCCGGCGAAGTCGTTCTGGAAGAAGGTCCAGCTTTGCCGCACCACGTACCAATGGCTTTGCCAGCGGATCAGATTGGTCAGGCTGGCGGCGATCGATTGGTTGGTGATCAGGCTTTGCAGCAAAAGCGCCACCGGGCGCACCAACAGCAACACCGCCAGCATCCAGAGGAGTTGCGGCCAGGCTTCATGCAGCAGCGACTCGGGCGTATGGGTCGAGATCAGGGTGATGATGCGGCCGATGAAGACCGGAATGGTCGTATCGAGAATCGCGACCAGGAAACCGGCGACGAACAGGCCGACCACCAGCCCGCGCGCCTGGCGGACATAGTGCCAGTAGAAGGCGGCGAGACCGGAGGGCGGCACCGCGTCGACCGTGCTCTCGGTCGGCTCAAGCTGCCGTTCGAACAGACGAAACAAACCCATGACCGTACCTTGATTGAACCCCGCCCCGCGCCTGTTCTAGCAGGAATACGCGAGCTGTGGCTCAGTCTTGCTACGGGAAACGGGTTACGGTCTGTTGCATCGCAAAGGCTGCGTTTCTTAATGCTTATCCAGCTTCTTGCGCCGCGCCGTAACCTGGTTCAACGCCTCGACTACGATCGAGAAGCCGATGGCTGCATAGATATAGCCCTTCGGCACATGCACCCCCGCGCCGTCGGCGATCAGGGTCATGCCGATCAGCAGGAGAAAGCTTAGCGCCAGCATCTTCACCGTCGGGTGGCGCTCGATGAAGTCGGAGAGCGGGCCCGAGGCCGCCAGCATCAGGATAACGGCCAGGATGATCGCCGCCGCCATCACCCAGAAATTACCCGACATGCCGACCGCCGTGATCACGCTGTCGAGCGAGAAGACGATGTCGAGAATCATGATCTGGACGACCACCCCGAGGAATTTGGCGCGCTTGTGCCCGGCCTCTCCCGTCTGCTCGTCGTCTTCCATCCGGTGATGGATTTCTGCGGTGCCCTTGTAGAGCAGGAAGAAGCCACCCGCGATCAGGATGATATCGCGCCAGGAGACCGGGTGGCCGAACGCCGTGAAGACAGGCTCGATCAGGCTGATGATCCAGGCGATCGAGGCCAGCAGCGCAAGGCGCGTGATCAGCGCCAGCGCCAGACCGACCCGCCGCGCCGCTGCCTGCCGCGCCTTGGGCAGCCGCCCGGCCAGGATGGCGATGAACACGAGATTGTCCACGCCCAGCACAATCTCGAGCACGGTCAGGGTCAGCAAACTTGCCCAGACCTGCGGATCAGCCACCCACTCCATGCCCCCTCCCGATCACAAAAGGGGTCAAGCTTCCGTGATTTGGGTCCGCGCTTCAATAGCGGCGCGGCTGAGCGCCATGCGCAACTCGCGATCGCTGATTTCGACCATCTTGGCGGCCAAGTCGCCGGTGACCTTGGTCAGGATATCCTCGTCCCCGGGTTCTTCGAAGTCGGCCACGACCACGGACTGGGCATAAGCATCGGCATTGCGGCCGGTCAGGCCGAGTTGCGCTGCGACCCACAGGCCGAACAGCTTGTTGCGCCGCGCGGTGATGCGGAACGCCATTTCCTCGTCGAACTGGTATTTGGCTTCGAAACCTTTCCGGCGGTCGTCGAAATCGGTCATCTTCGGTCTCCTTTCTCTGGAATGGATCAATTGATCGGTTTGGCGGCATCGGAACGGTCGGCGAACCAATGGGGCCGCCGCCGCGCCAGCCAATGCAGGGCCCGGCCCCGCATCCGGCGCAGGGCGGGAACGTCTTCAGCCAGCAGCACGAGGCCAAGCGGCAGCATCCACAGGCCGAGGAACGGCAAGATGCTGAGCAGGCCGCCCAGCACCAGCAATGCGCCGGCCGGTATCCGCACCCAACGTGACGATGGCCGGCGCAGCCAGGCGGTGCTGGACCGCAACCGCCCGGGCAGAAAGTCGATCAGCCGCCGCAAGCAATGCTCGTGATGCCAGTCGGCGGCGGTGTTGAACCCATTCTCACGCGGCGGCGGCGGGATGATCAGCACCGTCTCGCCCTGCAATGGCATCGGGATTTCGGGAGAGCCTGTTCGTCTGTCGGCGAACGTGTCAGTCATGGGTGCTCCTCGTCTGCGCTTCGCGATGCGCCGAGGAGCGGCCGGTTTGTCGTGGGGAGATCGAGTCGATCGGGCCCAACGACATCGGCCGGTCCATACCTTGCGGCGCGGAACGCGGCGATCCGACATCGCGAAGTTGCCCGACACCATGTCGGGGTCCTCGCCAGAGGGGCCCGGATCATTTGTTGTGCCGATTGTACGGGCAGGCATCGCCGTTCAAACTGAACGGCGGATTAATTCGCGTTAATCCG
>CAZNZI010000704.1:0-6593 GCA_964577475.1 uncultured Rhodospirillaceae bacterium | reverse complement strand
CACGATGCCGGATGGAAGAATGCCGACGGATCGTGGACCGCAAAAGCCCAGACCGCTGGAGTCACCAGCGACGACGACTTCCTCAAAAATCCGGAGGCGCAAGAGCAGGCCCTTACCGATGTGTTGCAGCGGGACACCGAGCAGCTGAAGGCGAAGGAAAACGGGTCTTACGGCCGCATAGGCTCGACAGTCATCGACAGCGAGGGAAACAAAATCACGATCACCGAAGCCGGATTGTTGGCCGCGGCCCACAAACAGGGAGCCGGCGCCGTCCAGAAGTACTTCGAGTGGGTCGACAGGCTAAACGGAAATACCCAAGGAACGAGGCCCTCCGAGAAGCAGCGAAACATCCAAGGGCGGCTTCGCAACGCGGCTAATACGCCGTATGATCCGGCAGCCACCGCAGCTCATGCGACGCTGCGCGGTCACAAGGTCGCCAACTGAGACTGACGCAGGTCGCCATGCGATTCTTCCTCGCTTTCACTTTTTCTCTGCTTCTTCTCGCCGGCACAGCCTTCGCCGAAGAACCTAAGAAACATCTCCAATTTCACCATATCCACGACCTGGCGCTTTTGAAATTCGCCGTCGCCTACTTTCGTAGCGCGAGTTATGACGACGCCGCTTTGAGGGGACCGCACGGACTGCAACTGCTGCGGAGAGACCTGATGTTTGCAAAAGCCGATATCAACGACGATGGAATCCCAGAGCTTTTCCTCGTGTTGAACTACAATCCATATTGCGGAAGTGCAGGCTGCGAGGCGGCCATTTTTCAGAAAATGCCGAGAGGTTACGAGCTTATTTGCGACACCAACTTCGATACGGACGCCGAAACCCCCGGCGAAATTTTTCCTCAAAAAGACTACGGCTATCACCGTATCCAGACGCCAGAAGCAATTATTCACTGGAGCGAGCACCTAGGCTCCTCCCCTGAAGGTAGTTTGTGCTGGCACGAAGATCTCAATGATTAGCCGTTGATGAAGCCGAACGCCTGAAGACTTGAAGCGCTCACTCGTCTGCTCTTTGGTGTCCGCCTCTTTCCGGACGGCGTGGTCACGATCAAACGAAATCAAACGGAGGATGACGGATGAAGCGCATCGTTTTCACGGGCGGCAGCGGCAAGGCGGGCAAATGGGCCATGCAGCATCTGGTCGAGGCCGGCTATCAAGTCCTGAACCTGGACACCAAGCCGAGCGACAATCCCAAGGTCCGCACCCTGATCACCGACCTGACCAATGCGGGCCAGGTCTATAACGCGCTTTCGTCCTATACGGGCCTCGCCGAATTCGATCCGAACCTGACGCCCCAGCCGATCGACGCCATCGTTCATTTCGCCGCGATCCCGCGCATCCTGATCGTGCCGGACGGCGAGTTGTTCCGCATCAATGTGATGAGCACCTATAACGTGATCGAAGCGGCGGCGACCTTCGGCATCAAGAAGGTGATTATCGCGTCATCGGAGACGATCCACGGCGTCATCTTCGCCAATTATGACCGCGACCCCGTCTACCTACCGCTCGACGAGGAGTATCCGATCGATCCGCCGGACAGCTACGCGCTGTCGAAGCGCATCAACGAAGACACCGCGCAAGCGTTCGTCACCCGCCACCAGGGCAAGATGGACATCTACTGCCTGCGCATCGGCAATGTGATGGAGCCGCACGAATACGCGAAGTTCCCCGAGTTCTTCAAAGATCCGGGCGGGCGCAAGAAGCTGACCTGGAGCTATGTCGACGCCCGCGACCTGGGCGAGATCGCGCGGCTGGGCATCGAGAAGGACGGGCTGGGCTTCCAGGTCTTCGTCGCCGCCGCGGAAGATAACTCGTCCGACCTGCCGACGCCGGAACTTCTGAAGCGCTTCTATCCGAAGGTGCCGGTGAAGGGCATCGTGGGCGAATGGGACGCGCTGCTCTCGCCCAAGAAGGCACAGAAGGTGCTGGGCTGGAAACAGCTCCACCACTGGCGCGACTATGTGAAGGGGTATGAGAAGAAATAAGCCGTCTGCGTCATTGCGAGGAGCAACGCGACGAAGCAATCCATGCTTTCGTTGAACGAAGATGGATTGCTTCGCTTCGCTCGCAATGACGACTAAGAGGCCGACGTCTCCTTAAACCGCAACGGCAGTCCCGCCGGGTCGCCCAGCAGGGCGCCGTCGCGCATCACGACCTTGCCACGGATCACGGTCATCATCGGCCAGCCGGTGACTTGCATCCCGTCGAAGGGCGTCCAGCCGCAGCGGCTGGCGATCCACTGATTGGTGATGCGCTTCTTCGCCTTGAGATCGACGATCGAGAGATCGGCGTCATAGCCTTCGCGGATCGCGCCCTTACCCAGCATGCCGTAGATGTGCGCGGGACCGGCGCTGGTGAGATCGACCAGCCGCGCGAGATTGATCCGTCCCGCCGCCATGTGATCCAGCATCAGGGGCAGAAGCGTCTGCACGCCCGGCATGCCCGAGGGCGTGTTGGGATAGTCGGCGGCCTTTTCCTCGCGCGTGTGCGGCGCGTGATCGGAGCCGATGACATCGACCACGCCTTCGTCCACCGCGCGCCACAGCGCCGCCCGATGACCGGCGTCCCTGATCGGCGGGTTCATCTGCGCAAACGTGCCGAGCCGCTCATAACAATCGGGCGCAAACAGGGTGAGATGCTGCGGCGTGACTTCGACCGTGGCGATGTCCTTGGCCTTGGCCAGCATCACCATCTCTTCGGCCGTCGTCGTGTGCAGCACGTGGACGCGGCGCTTGGCGGCGCGGGCGAGGCGCAGCAGCCGTTCGGTCGCGCGGCGCGCGGTTTCGGCGTCGCGCCAGACCGGATGGTTGAGCACGCTGCCGGTGGCAACCGGCTTGCCCTCGATCAGCCGCGCCTCGACCTCGGCAAGGACCGCCACCCGGCGCGAGCCCGCCGCCCGCACCCGCGCGACATTGGCGTCATCGGCCACCAGCAGGGTGCCGGTGGAGCTGCCCATGAACATCTTGATGCCGACGCAGCCGGGCAGCTTTTCGAGTTCGCCCACATGATCCGCGTTCTCCGGCGTTGCGCCGACGAAGAAGGCGTGATCGACCCAGGCGCGGCCCTTGGCGCGGGCAAGCTTGTCGGCCAGCGCCTCAGGCGTGGTGGTCGGCGGTTTGGTATTGGGCATCTCGCAGATGGCGGTGATACCGCCGAGCGCGGCTGCCGCCGTGCCGGTGCTGAGATCTTCCTTGTGCTCGTTGCCCGGTTCGCGGAAATGCACCTGGGTATCGATCGCGCCCGGCAGCAAGGTCAGCCCCGTACAGTCGATCGTGTCGGCGGTCTTGGCGCCCGAGAGGCGGCCGATCTCGGCGATGCGGCCCTTGCGCACACCGACATCGGCCTCGATCAATCCATCGGGCGTGAAAACCTGGCCGCCGGTGAACAACAGATCGAGCGGCGATGCGTCCTTGATCATGAGCGGGCGTCCACCAGTTTCTGATAGAGGCTGCGATAGCCGTCGACGATCTTGGTCTTGGTGAATTCCTCGTGATAGGTCTCGCGGCCGCCGGCGATCAGCACCACACGCAGCGCCTTGTCTTCGATCGTGCGGCTGAGGGCGAGGGCCAGTGCCGAGGGATCGTCGATCGGCACGAGAAGACCGTTCTTGCCGTCCTTCACATAGGCGGAGGGCCCTGCGGCGGCGCAGGCCACCAGCGGCACATCGGTCTGCCAGGCTTCGACCATCACGGTGCCGAAAGGCTCATAGCGCGAGGGCAGCGCCAGAATATCGGCGGCGCGCAGCAGAGCGCCGCGATCATTGCGCCAGCCGAGGAACCGCACGCGATCGGCCACGCCGAGCTTGCCCGCGAGCCGTTCGAGTTCGGGCCGCAACTCGCCATCGCCCGCGATCCACAGATGCGCGCCGTGCACCAAGGCTAGTGCGCGCAGCAGCGTGTCGATGCCCTTCTTCTGATGCAGCCGCGCCAGCACAAGGATCAGCGGCACGCCGTCGGGCGTCCCCCAGGCCGCGCGCTGTTCGGCGGCACTGTCGTCGAGCAGGGCGAAGGTGTGGATGGTGTGGGCGCGGTCTTCGGCGCAGCCCGATTCGACCAGATGGCGGCGGATGTCGCGCGTGACGCCGACGAAATGATCGCAATTGGGATAGCGCCGCAGATCGTAATAACCGCCGAACCAGCCGATGGCCGGAATATTCGTGCGTTCGAGATGGCTGGCGGCACGGCCCTGCCAGACCTGAATCACATCGGGGCGATGGCGGCGGACCAGGCGGCCCAGCGCCCAGCGGCCCCAGGCGGGAAAGGGTGCTGCAGGATAGGAATAGAGCGGCACCCCGGCGGCCTCGATGCGCGCGGCGCGGTCGGTGTCCTTGCGCGTGACGGCCACCTGCTCGATGCCCGCTTCGTGCAGCGCGACGACCAGATCGGCGTAGAAGGTCTCGGCCCCGCCTTGCGGCGCGCCGGCCATGATCTGCATGACCTTCATGCTTCGCGCTCCCCGGCGCTGTCTTGGACGAGGTGATTGCTAGCGCAGACCGGCCATCCGGTCTACCGAATGCGTGTGGCGCTTAGAGATCGCCCAGGACGGTGGTCAGCCGCTTTTTCAAAGAATCCAGACTGAACGGCTTGGCGAGATAGCTGGTGACACCGGCCTGCAATGCCGCGTCGACCCGGTCTCGCGATGCTTCGCCCGTGATCATGATGAAAGGCACCTCGGCATAGCCCGGCTCCTTGCGGACGGCCTGGAGCAGTTGCAGGCCCGAGATCGAGTGCATGTTCCAGTCCGACAAGATCAGGCCGAACTTCACCTCGCGCACCTTGGCCAGCGCCTGAATGGCGCTGCGTGCTTCCGCCACATGGCGGAAACCGAGATGGCGCAGGAAATCGCGCATCAGCTCGATCGCTGCTTCCTGATCGTCGACGATCAGGATCGGCGTCGTTTTGTCAGCGTTGGCCATCGCGTTACAACTCGCCGAGAATGGGAACAAGCCGCTTCTTCACGGCTTCGAAGCTGAACGGCTTCATGATGTAGCTGGAGACCCCCGCCTCCATCGCCGCAACAACGCGATCCTTGGTGTTCTCGCCGGTGATCATGACGAAAGGTGTGCCCGCCAATCCATTATCCTGACGGATCGCCTGCAGCAATTGCAGCCCCGTCATGGGCTTCATATTCCAATCCGAAATGACGAGTCCATACGGGTCTGCCGCAGCTCTGAGCGCCTGTATAGCCTGAGCGCCGTCTTTGGCGGTGTCGATCTTGCGGAAACCGATCTTGCGCAAGATGCCACGCAGGATTTCGAGCACAGTCTCCTGATCGTCGACGATCAAGATGCGGAGGTCAGGGTCCAAAGCCATGTACTGGTTCGCAAGTCCCAAGGGCTCGGTCCACCCGGACCGGCTTTACGCAAAGTTAGTGTAATATTGTCCGGCGGGCTAGAGAGCCCGTCACTTTCAGGTGCTTGCGAAGTCGATCCGGACGCCCCAGATTCATAGCTGTCATGCCCGGTTCCTTTTTCACAGCCCTTCCCCATCGCGCCCTGATCGCCGTCACCGGCGAAGATCGGCAGGAATTCCTGCAGGGTCTGGTGTCCAATGACGTGGCCCAAGCCGGCCCGGACCGGGCAATCTGGAGCGCTTTCCTGACACCGCAAGGACGCTTCCTGCACGAGTTTTTCCTGGCTGAGCGCAACCTCGACGGGAAGGGCCCCGCGATCCTGCTGGAGGCCGAGACCGAGCGCCGGGCCGATCTGGCCAAGCGTCTCTCGCTTTACAAGCTCCGCAGCAAAGTCGCCGTTGCCGCACTCGACGGCTGGCGCGTCTTCGCCCTGTGGGGCGATGGCGCGGCCCAGGCCGCCGGCACAAAGCCCGGAGCCGGCGCGGCTGCGGCGCTCGGGAACGGTCTGGTTTTCGTCGACCCGCGTCTGCCCGGCGCGGGTCTGCGCGCGTGGTTCCCGCCCGATGCGAATGGGGGCGGTGAGGCGGCGCTCACCGCTGCGGGATTCACGGCGGCGCCGCTCGCTGAGTGGGACGCGCATCGCATCCGTCTCGGCTTGCCCGATGGCAGCCGCGACCTCGTGCCCGAGAAAGCGATCCTGCTCGAGAACGGGTTCGATGAGTTGCGCGGCGTCGATTGGAAGAAGGGCTGCTATATGGGCCAGGAGCTCACCGCGCGGACCAAATACCGCGGCCTGGTGCGCAAGCGGCTGATGCCGGTCATGATCGACGGTCCCGTACCCGCGCCCGGCGACGCGATCACACTGGGCGACGCCGAGGCCGGCGAGATGCGGTCATCGGCGGACGGAATCGGCCTCGCGCTGATCCGGCTCGAGCAATTCGAGAAGGCGGCCACAGGAAACACACCGCTCGTGGCGGGCGCCACCCGCCTTCATCCGATGCGGCCCGACTGGGCCGTATTTACGCCCCCCGCAGAGGGTTAGCCGCTCGCTGCTAGGCCAGCACGCGCGATAATTTATCCTCTATCGATGGCGCCAGGATCGCGTACAGAGCCCCATAGGCCTTGGCGGCGACTTCCCAATCTTCGAAGTTCCGAAAATAGGCATAGGCCCACCCGAACCCACTCACGATTCGGTCGTATCGGATCGTCATGGCATTCGGGTGCGCGCCTGTT
>CAZNZI010000703.1:0-3242 GCA_964577475.1 uncultured Rhodospirillaceae bacterium | reverse complement strand
CGGCGATGGAGGACGGCAAGACGGTCACCATCCTCGACCCCAGCGAAGTGCCCGATGACGCATTGGTGATCCCAACCGCGATGATGGGCGCGCCCACCGTTCTCATCGAAAAGATTCCGAGCGGCGAAGAAGCCGTGGCATCGCTGCGCACGCTCGAAGCCTATCTCGGCAAGAAGGCCTACGCGACCATGCCGATCGAATGCGGCGGCATCAATTCGACCATCCCGCTGCTGGTCGGCGCGCTGACCGGTATTCCGGTGGTGGATGCCGACGGCATGGGCCGCGCCTTTCCGGAATTGCAGATGGAGACTTTCAGCGTGCTGGGCGTCTCCGGCTCGCCGATGGTGGTGACCAACGAATACGGCGACAACGTGCTGATCCAGGCGCGCGACGACAAGTTCATGGAATGGATCTCGCGCGGCGTCACGATCCGCATGGGCGGGGCCGCCTATATCGCCGAATACAGCATGAGCGGCAAGGATGTGAGGCGCACTAGCGTCTGGAACACGCTGTCGCTCGGCATCAAGATCGGCCGCTGCCTGCGCGAGGCGAAGAAGAACCACAAGAACCCGATCGAGGAGCTGCTCGCCTTCCTGCCGCAGACCCTCTACTCGTATGGTCGCGTCATTTGGCGCGGCAAGGTGATCGATGTGCGCCGCGAGACCAAGATGGGCTGGGCGCTGGGGCTGGGCCGCATCGAAGGTGTCGACGAGTACAAGGGCGTGATGGAGATCAACATCCAGAACGAGAACCTGGTCGCCCGCGTCGATGGCAAGGTCAAGGCGATCGTGCCCGATCTGATCTGCATCATGGATTCCGAGACCGCCGAGCCGATCACCACCGAATATCTGCGCTATGGCCAGCGCGTGGTGGTGGTTTCGGTGGCGGTGCCGCCGATCATGCGCACGCCCGAAGCACTCAACGTGTTCGGGCCCAAGGGCTTCGGGATCGACGAGCCCTATACGCCGATCGAACAGATCGCCTGACCATGATCTTGCATCGTCATTGCGAGGAGCGCAGCGACGAAGCAATCCAGATCGGGGACAAACCCTGGATTGCTTCGCCTTCGGCTCGCAATGACGGCTGTACGGCGGGACCTCGATGACCAGGATATTCACCGCCAATCTGGGGACGGAAACCAACACGTTTTCGAACCTGCCGACCGGGCTGCGCATGTTCGAGGAGACCTGCCTGTTCCGGGGCGGCGACTACGGCGGGCAGATTCCGCTGTTCGCGGCCCCGCTGATCGCCTGGCGCGAACTGGCCGAAGCGCGCGGCTGGCAGGTGGTGGAAAGCCTCTGCGCCTTCGCCCAGCCCGCCGGCAAGACCGTGAAGTCGGTCTACGAGTCCTTCCGCGACGAGATCATTGCCGATCTCAAGGCGGCGCTGCCGGTTGATGCGGTGCTGCTCTCACTGCACGGTGCCATGGTAGCCGACGGCTATGACGATGCCGAAGGCGACCTGATCGCGCGTGTTCGGCAGGTGGTGGGGCCCGATGTGATCATCGGCGCCGAATACGATCTGCACGCCAATATCAGCCGCCGCAAGCTCGAACTGGTCGATGTGCCCGTGCTCTTCAAGGAGTATCCGCATGTCGATGTGCGCGACCGCGCGGTCGACGTGTTCAAGATCGTGGCCGACGCCATCGACGGCAAGTGCAAGCCGGTGACGGCGTGGTTCGACTGCAAGATGATCGGCGTGTTCCACACCACGCGCCAGCCGATGCGCGGCTTCGTCGACCGCTGCACGGCGCTCGAAGGCAAGAATGGCATCCTGTCGGTCTCGGTGGTCCATACTTTCCCTTGGGCCGATGTCGCCGATATGGGCGCAAAGATCGTCGTGGTCGCTGACGGCGACAAGGCGCAGGCACAAAGCCTTGCCGAGACCCTGGGCCGCGACTTCTTCGCCATGCGGAATCAGACCTGCCCGCCCTATGTGACGATCGCGAGTGCCATCGGCCATATCCACGGCCATCGCGGTGGCAAGCCGCTGGTGCTGGCCGATGTCTCCGACAACGCGGGCGGCGGTGCCGCTAGCGACTCGACGTTCATGCTCGAAGCGATGCTCGATGCGGGCGTCAAGAACGCGGCCATCGCCATTTTCTGGGACCCGATCGCCGTCCGGCTGGCCCATGAGATCGGCATTGGCGCGACACTCGATCTGCGCCTGGGCGGAAAGTTGGGGACAGCATCGGGGACGCCGCTCGATCTGCACGCAAGCGTGGTCGGCCTCGCTCGCGATGCCACGATTCCCTTCGGTTCGCGGACCGTGGTCCATATGCCGGCCGGCGACATGGCCGCCTTCGAGGTCGAGGGCATCACCGTGGTCTGCTGCACCGTGCGCACGCAATGCTTCAGCACCGCCGGCTTCACCAATGTCGGCGTGGACCCGAAGAGCAAATCCGTGCTGGTGGTGAAGTCGATGCAGCACTTCCACGCATCCTTCGCGCCGATCGCCGCGGACGTGCTGTATGTGGCCACGCCCGGCGCGCTGACGCCCGACTTCGTTTCGCTGCCCTATACGAAGGCCAGCCGAGCGCAGTGGCCGTTTATCGACGATCCGTTCGCGGCACGGTGACCGATGGACTCAGTGAAGCAGCCGCTGCTGCCGCGCCACCGCCAGGGCCATGACCCGGCTGTTGACGCCGAGTTTGCCATAGAGATTCTTCAGGTGGAACTTCACCGTGGCCTCGGAGACGCCGACCGAACGGGCGATCTCCTTGTTGGCCAGACCGTGGTTGAGCAAGCCCAGGATCTCGTGCTCGCGCTCGCTCAGGAATCCGGACGCGGCCGGATGGGCTGCATCGGCATCGGCCGAAACGGGCGAGAGGATGCTGGCCACGAATTCAGTGTTGGCCGCGCTCAGGGAACCGATGCCGAAGCGGCGCAGCACCTGGCGGATCAGCGAGGTGATGGCGCGGCCTTCGTCGATGAAGGGCCGCACCACGCCCTGGGGTGCGGCAATGGCCACCGCGCGCTGGATCGCGTTGAGCGCGCTTTCCGCGTCGCCGCTCCGGTCCTTGGCGATCGCGCGCAGGATGAAGGCCGGGATCAGCCAGAGGAACGCGCCCAGCGACTCGCCTTGCGCGATGGCCGCATCGATGAAGGTCAGCGCCGCCGCCGGGTTGTTGCGGCACAGCGCGCCGCGCGCCAAGGTGATATTGCCGGTCAGCGTTTCGCGCCAGGTCAGCGCATGGCCCTCGCGCGTCATGCCGGCGGCAACGTCGCGCGCCAGCACGGCAC
>CAZNZI010000702.1:0-3383 GCA_964577475.1 uncultured Rhodospirillaceae bacterium | reverse complement strand
GGCCTCGCCATTGATCGTGACGTTCATGGTGCTCCAACCCGGGCCGGAAAGACCCGCAAAACTGCCGCCAAGAGTATGGGGGCGAGGAACCAGGGATGCAACCCGGCCCGGCCGGTTTTCACGCCCGATCTTACGGTAGTTTCGTGTGCGTTTCAGGCCTTTGCGAAGCGTTCGGCCGCCTTGGCGCGGGCCTTGGCCGCCTCGACCTCTCGGTCGCGCGGCGGCGCCGCGGTGATCAATGAATCGAGCAGCGCCTGGGCCGTGCGAGTCACTTCCTCAACCGCCGCATTGAACGCCGCTTCATTGGCTTTTGACGGATGTGCAAACCCGCTCAACTTGCGTACGAACTGCAGCGCCGAGGCGCGCACCTCCTCCGGTGTCGCCGGCGGCGCGAAGTTGTGCAGGGTCTTGATGCTACGGCACATGGACCTCTCCATCAGAAATCCCATGAATTCTCTCATCGAAAGCCTGCCATTCGCAATCCACGCCCGCGTTCCGGGAAACCCTGCCCTGCCTTGCCTCGCCCCTGGCCCACCGGTAGGCTGTCGGACCCAATAAAAACAGGTGCGGAGCGGCGGTGGTGGCGGAGATTCGGGACGGTTTTCTGGATGCGATCGGCAACACGCCGCTGATCAAGCTGCAAAAGGCATCCAAGCTCACCGGCTGCACCATTCTCGGCAAGGCGGAGTTCGTGAACCCCGGCGGCTCGGTGAAAGACCGTGCCGCACTTGCCATCATCCAGGATGCCCAGAAGAAGGGTCTGTTGAAGCCTGGCGGCACGATCGTCGAGGGCACGGCCGGTAACACCGGCATCGGCCTCGGCCTGGTCGGCAATGCGCTCGGCTACAAGACCGTGATCGTCATGCCCGAGACCCAGAGCCAGGAGAAGAAGGACTTCCTGCGCCTGATCGGCACCGATCTGCGCCTGGTGCCCGCCGCGCCTTACAGCAACCCCAACAATTATGTCCGCTACTCCGAGACGCTGGCCAACGAACTCGCGAAGACCGAGCCCAAGGGCGCGATCTGGGCCAACCAGTTCGACAATGTCGCCAACCGCGAAGGCCATGCGCAGACCACCGGCCCCGAAATCTGGAAGCAGACGGACGGCAAGATCGATGCCTTCACCTGCGCGGTCGGTTCGGGCGGCACGCTGGCCGGTGTCGGCCTGGCGCTGAAGGCAAAGAGCAAGGACGTGAAGATCGTGCTGTCCGACCCGATGGGTGCCGGGCTCTACAACTGGTACACCAAGGGCGAGATGAGGGCCGAAGGCAACTCGATCACCGAGGGCATCGGCCAGAGCCGCATCACCAAGAACCTGGAAGGCGCGCCGATCGATTGGGCCGAACAGATTCCCGACGAAGAGGCGCTGCCGATCATCTTCGCGCTCTTGAAGGATGAAGGCCTATGCCTGGGCGGTTCGTCGGGCATCAACATTGCCGGTGCGATCCGCATCGCCAGGAAGCTGGGGCCGGGCCACACTGTGGTGACGATCCTGGCCGATGGCGGGAGCCGCTATCAAAGCAAGCTGTTCAACCCCGCCTTCCTGCGCGAGAAGAAATTGCCCGTGCCGGAATGGCTGTAAGTCCTTTCGTCATTGCGAGAAGCGCAGTGGCGAAGCAATCCATCGCGGCATTCAAAATGGATTGCTTCGCTGTGCTCGCAATGACGCTCTAAAACGAAGAGAGCTATCTTATGCCCTACGCCAAACCCGACGCCTTGGTCAGCACCGAATGGCTGGAAGGCCATCTGAACACGCCGGGCGTGCGCGTGATCGATGCCTCGTGGTTCTTCCCCAACTCGGGCAAGACCGGCCGCGGCGAATTCGAGGCCCAGCACATTCCCGAGGCGGTCTTCTTCGACATCGATGACGTCGCCGCTCCGCAGGTGCCGACTGCCGATGGGATCACGCTTCCGCATATGATGCCCGATGCACGCCGCTTCGCCGCCAAAGTGAGCGATCTCGGCCTGGGCAACGGCAACCGTCTGATCATCTACGACCGTGTCGGCGGCGGATCCGCGGCCGCGCGCGTCTGGTTCATGTTCCGCGCCTTCGGCCAGGACGATGTGGCGCTGCTCGACGGCGGCCTGCCTAAATGGCTGGCCGAGAACCGTCCGGTCACGGCCGAACTGGTGCCGCCGCGCCAACGCCCGTTCACGGGCACGGCCAAAGCCGGATTGATCCGCGACAAGGCGGCGATCAAGGCCAACCTGACCAGCAAGAAGGAACAGGTGATCGACGCGCGCTCGCGCGGCCGTTTCGCCGGCACCGAGCCCGAGATGTGGCCGAACAAAAAAGTTGGGCATATCCCGAACTCGTTCAATCTGCCGTGGACCGAATTGCTCGATCCCGAGACCAAGGCGGTCCTGCCCGCCGAGGCTCTTGCAAAAAAATTCATCGAGACGGGAATCAAGCCCTCGCAGCCCATCGTCGCAAGCTGCGGCTCGGGCGTGTCGGCCTGCATGCTGATCTTCGGCCTCTATCTGCTCGGCAAGGACGGCGTGGCGCTCTATGACGGCTCCTGGGCCGAATGGGGCAATGTCACCGACACGCCCTTCAAGCTGGGCGAGGCATAGGACGACAGCCGATGGCCAAGCGCGACACCAAGATCGTTCACGCCGGCAGCCATCCCGAACAGCAGCACGGCGCCGTCAGCCCGCCCGTCTACCACGTCTCTACCGTCACATACCCGACCGTCGCGGCGATGCGCGAGGCGGGCAAGAACAATTTCGACGGCGTGCGCTACGGCCGCTTCGGCACGCCGACCAGCTTCGCGCTGGAGGAGGCCGTCTGCGCACTGGAAGGTGGTTACCGCACCATCTCGACATCATCCGGCCTCGCCGCGATCACCGGTACGCTGACGGCGCTGCTGAAGACCGGCGACCACATCCTGATGACCGACACCTGTTACTTCCCGACGCGGCGTTTCTGCGAGGAGCATCTGACCCGTCTCGGGATCGAGACCACCTTCTACGATCCGCTGATCGGCGGGAGCGTCGAAGCGTTGATGAAGCCGAACACCAAAATCGTCTACACCGAGTCGCCTGGATCGCTCACCTTCGAGATGCAGGATATTCCCGCCATCGCCGACGTCGCGCACGCCAAGGGCGCGCTGGTGGTGCTCGACAACACCTGGGCGACGCCGCTGTTCTTCCGTCCCTTCGAGAAGGGCGTCGACATTTCGATCCAGGCAGCGACCAAGTTCATCGTCGGCCATTCCGACGCGATGCTGGGTACGATCACTTGCGCCACCAAGGAACTCTGGCACAGGGTCAAATCGTCGGTGGCAATGATGGGCATTTGCGCGGGCGCCGATGAGGTCTATCTCGGCCTGCGCGGGTTGCGTACCCTGGGCGCGCGGTTGCGCCAGCATCAGGAATCGGGG
>CAZNZI010000701.1:0-3128 GCA_964577475.1 uncultured Rhodospirillaceae bacterium | reverse complement strand
TTGATGCCGATGCGCACGACGAAGAAGCCGTTGACCGCGCCGGCGACGACGCCGACGAGGAGAGTGGCGACGACGACGAGAAGGAGCGGGAAGCCGAGCTCGCCGGTGAAGAAGGCGGTGAGCACCGCGCCGCAGCCGAGCATCGACCCGATCGACAGGTCGAACTCGCCGGTCGACAGCGGCAGGGTCAAGGCGAGCGCGAGGATCATCAGCACCGCCTGCGAGCTGAGGATCGTCCGCACATTGCCGATGGTGAAGAATGTGGTCGGCAGAAGAATCGAGAAGCCGACGAAGAAGACAACGAGCGCGATCACCACGGCATAGCGGTAGACCAGCATCCGTGCGCGGCGCTGGCGGACGGCGTTCTCGTTGGCTGATCGCGCGATCACGGGACCGGCGGCGCTAGTGCCGCTGGCGGTCTGCCGCTCCCCGTGCCGGCCGACATCACTCATTACCCCTCACTCCGAATCAGGGTTTGCCAACCCCCTTCGGCATCATATAATATATTATCAATATACCAAGGATGATTTGTGACGCAATGAGATGCTTGCTCTTCACGCCGGCTCTGCGGCCCGACCGGGCGGTCAAGGCTTGGTCCTTCCAGCCCGACAGCGTGATTCTCGACCTCGAGGACGCCGTCGCCGCCGACCGTAAAGTCGAGGCAAGAACCCTTGCAGTACAGCTTGTTTCGCAAAACGCACAACCGTGGACTGTGCGTATCAACGCGCTCGACACGGTATGGTGGAAAGACGATCTCACGGCCGTCCTCCACCCGAATCTGGCCTATGTCATTGTTCCCAAGGCCGATACCGCTGAGACGATCCAAACGGTCGATCATATATTATCGGCTTATGAGGCCAAGGTGCCACGCGCCACGCCGATCAAGCTTCTGCCGATCATCGAAAGCGTTCAGGGCCTCGACAACGCGCGTGCCATCGGCAAGGCGAGCCCGCGTGTGGTGGCGCTGACCTTCGGCGAAGGCGACTTCTCGCTCGACCTGGGGGTCGATTGGGACACGTTCGGCACGGTGCTGACCCAGGCCAAGGTGCAGTTGGCGCTCGAATCGCGCCTCGCCGGGCTCGAGCCGCCCCATGCCGGTGTCTATCCGAAGCTTGGCGATCCGGAAGGGCTCGAGCGGAGCTGCCTGCACGGGAAGAGTCTCGGCTACGGCGCCAAGCACTGCATCCATCCCGAACAGATCGCCACCATCCGCCGCGTCTTCGCGCCCAGCGAAAAGGCTGTCGCACGCGCGCAGGAGATCGTCGCGAAATTCGAAGAAGCGTTGAAGGCAGGGCAGGCGGCGATCACCGTCGGTTCGGATTTCATCGACTATCCCGTCTATCACCGCGCGCAACAGACGCTGAAAGAAGCGCAAAGGTAACCGCCATGGGTTTGTTCGACGGATATAAGGTCATCGACATGGCGACGCTGTTCGCCGGCCCGATGGCGGCCACCCTGCTGGGCGACCATGGTGCCGATGTGATCAAAGTCGAGCACCCGCGCGGCGACGATGTGCGGCGCTGGGGCGGAGCGAAGGACGGCAAATCGCTCTGGTGGAAGGTGATCTCGCGCAATAAGCGCTGCATCGCCGTCGATCTCAATACCAAGGCAGGGCAGCAGGCGATCCGCGATCTCGCCGCCGAGGCCGATGTGCTGGTCGAGAACTACCGCCCGGGCCGCATGGAAGCTTGGGGGCTGGGCTGGGACGAATTGCAGAAGATCAATCCGCGGCTGGTGATGCTGCGCATGACCGGCTTCGGCCAGAAGGGACCCTATAGCAGCTTCGCCGGTTTCGGCACGTTGGCCGAGGCGATGAGCGGTTTCGCCGACATTACCGGGCTGCCCGATGGGCCACCGACCCTGCCGCCGTTTGGCTTGGCGGACGGCATCGCCGGGATTTCCGCCGCATTCGCCGTCGCCGGTGCCTTGCTGAAGCGCGAGAAGACGGGCAAGGGCGAGATGGTCGATGTGGCGCTCTATGAGCCGCTGATGTGGATCCTGGGCTCGGGCCTGGTCGAGTTCGATCAGCTCGGCCAGATCCAGAAGCGTGCCGGCAACCAGTCGGGCCGCTCTTCGCCACGCAACACCTATCCGACCAAGGACGGCAAGTGGATCGCGCTCTCGGCCAGCGCCGATTCGATCGCGCGGCGCGTCTTCGCGGCGATCGGACGGCCCGATCTGTCCGACAATCCCGACTACGCCACCAATCGCGAACGCATCCGCCATCGTGACGAGATCGATGCGATGATCACGGCCTGGACCATGGAGCATACGCAAGACGAGGCTCTGAAGGTGTTCCGCGACGCAGAGGCTGCGGTGGCGCCGATCTATGACATCAGCCAGGTCGCCAAAGACCCGCATTTCCGTGAGCGCGGCAGCGTGGTCACGGTGCAGGACCCGGAACTGGGACCCTTTACCATGCAGGGCGTCTTCCCGCGGGTGCCCGGCGATCCCGCCACCATCCGCTGGACGGCGGCCGAGGCAGTGGGCTCGCACACCGACGAAGTGCTGAAGGAAATCGGTTATAGTGCCGACAAGGTGGCCACGCTGCGTCAGGACAAAGTGATCCGCTGATGTCGTCGTCTTCGCAAACCAAGACCGAGCGGGCAATCCGCGAAATCCGGTCACGCATCCTGAACCGCGATCTGCGGCCGGGCGAGCCGCTGCGCCAGAGCGCGCTGGCCACGGAGATGCAGCTCGGCATCACGCCGGTGCGCGAGGCACTGCTGCAATTGGCCAGCGAAGGCCTAGTGACCAAAATTCCCTATGTCGGCGTCGTCGTCGCCGACATGACGTCGGAATCGGCGCACCATATCTACGAGACGCGCCGCCTGCTCGAATCCTATGCCGCGCATCAGGCCTGCCTGCGCGCGACTCATGCCGACATCGCGCGCCTGCGCCAATTGGTGGTCGAAATGGGCGACGCCCAGGCGGTCGGCGACCACAAGCTCTATCAGCGGCTCAACCAGTCGTTCCACATGACGATTTACGGGCTGTGCGGCAATCCGATTCTCAACGAGATCATTTCCGCGCAGTGGCGCCGTTTTCCGCGCGACACGCTGGAAAAGATCGAGCACCGCATGACGCAATCGCATGACGAACATCGCCGTATCGTCGAGGCGTTCGAG
>CAZNZI010000700.1:0-9890 GCA_964577475.1 uncultured Rhodospirillaceae bacterium | reverse complement strand
TCCAGTTCTCCAAGCGCTAAGCGAGCGCGCCTCCAGCAGGCGCACTTTCCTGTTTACGAGCCGGGAAGGGGCGCCTTCCCGGCTCGTTGCATTTTGGGAGTGGATCATGGCCGTGATCTATGTGGCGAAAAGCGCCATCGTTGCCGAATGGGCTTCTGACGTCGGTCTGGGTAAGAACATCTTCAAGGTCGGCGTGGCCGAGGACAAGGATGCCGCGTTGGCCGAACTCAACACGGGTGTCTGCGGCGGCACCGATTGGGCCCTGGTGAAGGCCGACGACGCCGGTGACCTGACCAACGACCAGGCGGTCGAGCGTCTCGCCAAGCGCGAGAAGATGATCGACCCGAAGCTCTATCCACGACTGCGCGGCGCCACCGGTTTGTTCAAAGTGAAACTGGAGAACGTCGAGAACCACCATATGGTGAAGAAGGCGCTGGAAGGCCTACAGATCGAGGCGATCAAGTTGAAGCCGGCCGACATCGCCACATATCTGATCACCAACGCGCAGAAGTGACGGTCGAGTAGGCGGCCCACCCTTCGAGACGGTCCTGTCACGCCTTGCATGCATTCGCATGACCGGACCTCCTCAGGGTGAGGACAGAAGTTAGAGTTCCGACCTCATCCCAGCGGCGTGAAGCGTCTCGAAGGATGGGCCAAGCGAAGGACACTGGATGATGAGCACGATCAATGTCGCCATTCTGGGGGCCTCGGGCTATACGGGCGCCGAGCTGATCCGCATCCTCGCCGGGCATCCCAATGTGCGCATCGCCGCGCTCACCGCCGACCGCAAGGCGGGCCAGGCAGTGGCGGCCGTGTTTCCGCAGTTCAATGGGCTGAAGTTCCCCGACCTGGTCTCGAACGACAAAGTCGACTGGACCGGGATCGACGCGGTGTTCTGCGCGCTGCCCCACGGCACGACGCAGGAGGTGATCGCGGGCCTGCCGGAGCGGCTGAAGGTGGTCGATCTTTCGGCCGATTTCCGGCTGCGCGATGTCGACGAATACGCGAAGTGGTACGGCCATGCCCACCGGGCGCCGGCGCTCCAGAAGTCGGTCGCGTACGGGCTGACGGAACTCAACCGCCCGGCGGTGCAGAAGGCGCGGCTGGTGGCGAATCCCGGTTGCTATCCTACCTCGGCGGCGCTGCCGCTGGTGCCGGTGCTGGCCGAGAAGCTGATCGATCCCGATGAGATCGTCATCGATGCGAAGTCGGGCGTCACCGGCGCTGGCCGGTCGCTGAAAGAGAACCTGCTGTTCTCGGAAGTGGCGGAAGGGATGCATGCTTACGGCGTCGCCCATCACCGGCACATGCCCGAGATCGACCAGAGCCTCAGCGAAGCCGCGGGCCGGCCAGTGCAGGTCAGCTTCACACCCCATCTGATCCCGATCAACCGCGGCATGGAATCGACGATCTATGTGCGGCTGACCGGCAAGCATACGGCCGAGGATCTGCGCGCGGCGCTCGCCAAACAGTATGCCGACGAGCCCTTCGTCCAGGTGCTGCCGCAGGGCGCGACGCCGGAGACGCGGTTCGTGCGCGGCTCGAACCAGTGCCAGATCGCCGTCTATGCCGACCGCAAGCAGGGCCGCGCGATCCTGAGCTCGGTGATCGACAACCTGACTAAGGGCGCATCAGGCCAGGCGGTGCAGAACTTCAACGCGATGTACGGCTTGCCCGAAACGACGGCGCTGATACTGCCGGCGTTGTTTCCGTAAGTTATTTTCATTGCGTCATTCCCGCGAAGGCGGGAATCCAGAGTCGTTTCCTCGTGTGGCCCTGGACCTCCGCTTGCGCAGGGGTGACGGTCGAGAGGGTGGAAAAAGCGAGGGATAAGAACGAATGAGTGGCTTGCTCCTGCCCTTCCGCAATGTGATGCCGACCGTGGGGCCCGGCGCGTTCGTCGCCAATACGGCCGTCGTGATCGGCAATGTCGAGATCGGCGCCGAGGCCAGCATCTGGTTCGGCGTGGTCGTGCGCGGCGACGTGCATACCATCAAGATCGGTGCGCGCACCAACGTGCAGGACAATACCGTCATCCACGTAACCGAAGGCCGCTTCGGCACGACGATCGGCAACGACGTGCTAATCGGACATGGCTGCATCATCCACGGGTGTACGCTCGAAGACGACTGCTTCATCGGCATGGGCAGCACGATCCTCGATGGCGCACGGGTGGAGAAGGGTGCGATGGTGGGCGCGGGTTCGCTGGTGACCCCCGGTAAGGTGGTGAAATCCGGTGAGCTCTGGACGGGCCGCCCGGCCAAACTGGGCCGTCCGCTGACCGATCAGGATCGGGCGGCGATGAAGCATGGCGTCGACCACTATGTCGATCTCGCCAAGGTCTATCGCGGCGAAAAGCGCTGAGCCGCAGGCTCTTTTTCGTCACAGGTCAAAACAAAAGGGGCGGCCTTCAGGCCGCCCCCATGTCGATTGCTCGACTGTCGATCGCACGTCGCGGCGGATCAACCCGCCTTGAGATTGACGGCCGAGGTGCGGCCATTCTGCGACTCGAGATCGAAGCTAACTTTCTGACCCTCATCGAGGGAAGTCAGGCCCGCGCGCTGCACGGCGGAGATGTGGACGAACACGTCCTTGCCGGCTTGATCCGGCTGGATGAAGCCATAACCCTTTTGCGTATTGAACCACTTCACAGTTCCTGAAGCCATCGTCGTTCCTCGTAAGTAGACTTAAATGGGTAGCGAAAGCACCACGCGGGAAAATGCATGGCGAACCAAATGCAAGAATGGATGGGGCCGGATCAACTCTCCGAAGAGCACTAGAAAGGGCCGACCAATCTTCAGTCGGTGAAACATCATGGCATGATCCTCTCAGCCTTCCAAGCGAGGTCGACCGGGTTGACGGAGGGCATGAGAGAGACTAGTTGTGTTCCTGTTACGTTTCGATGCCAGGAAACGGAGTTTTGTTAACCCTATGAGCGGTTTACAAACAGTCGTACTTGATGTCTGAGCAACTGAGACAAGATCGTGGCTGATATCGGATTCACCCTGTTCGAAACCGCCATCGGCGCGTGTGCCATAGCCTGGCATGCGGAGCCGGCGCTCCAGGATTCGCGCGCGCCGATCGTGTTGGTGCAATTGCCCGAGGCGACCCCCGCAGCAACACGCGCGCGCGTGCAGCGGCGCGTCTCCGGCGCGCAGGAAGCAGCACCGCCGGCGGTGGTGAATGACGCGATCGCGCGAATCATCGCGCTGCTCGAAGGCGGCAAGGACGATCTCGTGTCGATCCCGCTCGATATGTCCGAGGTGCCGCCGTTCCATCAGAAAGTCTTCGAAGCGACTCGTGCGATTCCGCCGGGACAGACGCTCACCTATGGCGACATCGCCGCGCGCATCGGCGAACCGCATGCATCGCAGGCGGTCGGTCAGGCGCTCGGCGCCAATCCATTCGCGCCCGTGGTGCCGTGCCATCGCGTGCTGGCAGCCGGCGGCAGGATGAACGGCTTCTCTGCCCATGGCGGCGTCGTCACCAAGCGCAAGATGCTCGAGATCGAGGGCGCGATCGCGCATCAGCCCAGCTTGTTCGACTGAAGCAGCCGTTGGGAGGAGAGGATGGCGACGATCCGCAGAGAGATTCCACTCGATGTCGCCGCCGGATCTGTGTGGGATGCCGTGCGTGACTTTGTCGCCGTCGACAAGCGGCTGGTGCCGGGTTTCGTCACCGAATCCGTGCCTGATCCCGATGCCGCGAACGGTGTCGCGCGCCTGGTCACGTTCTTCAATGGGTTGAAGGCGCGTGAACCGCTCGTGAGTTGCGACGATATCGCGCGGCGCCTCGTCTACGGCGCTACCGGCGGCCGAGCCACGCACTACAACGCCGTCGTCCAGGTGCTCGATGAGGGCGCCGGCAAGTCGAAGATCGTCTGGACCATCGATCTGCTGCCCGACGCGCTGGCTGCACCGATCGGCGGCATGGTCGAGCAGGCGGCGGCGGTGATGAAGGCGACGCTGGAGAGCGGCCGCTCTTAATGTGCCGTCGTGGCCGGGCCGAGCGCCGTGCGGATCGACGCCGCCAATTCATCGCTGTGGAACGGCTTATTCAGGAGACGGCCCGGCTCGATCGCGGTCAGGCTTTCCAGTGCGCGATGCTCGGTGTAGCCTGTCATGTAGATGACCTGGAGCCCGGGGCGCAGCGCCTTGGCTCGCTCGCCGAGTTGAATGCCGTCGACGCCGCTGGGCAGGACGATATCGGTCAACAGCAGATGAATCGTGGCGTGCTTGCGCAGCAGCGCCAGGCCATCTTCCGCATTGCCCGCCGCCAATACCGTGTAGCCGAGGCGGCCGAGCTGGAGGTCCGTGACGGCGCGCAATTCGGAACTGTCTTCGACGAGCAGGATGGTCTCATTGCCGGAAGGCGGCGCGACGACTATCTCCGGCGGCGCGGCCGCTTCGCCGACGATGAGTTTGCGCGGCAGATAGATGCGCGCCGTCGTGCCGCGGTCGACCTCGCTGTAGATGTTGATGTGCCCGCCGGATTGGTTGACGAAGCCGTACACCATGCTGAGGCCCAACCCGCTGCCCTTGCCGGTGTCCTTGGTGGTGAAGAAGGGCTCGAAAGCCCGCTCCAGCACCTCGGGCGGCATGCCTTCGCCCGTGTCCGAAACCGCGAGCATGACGAAATCGCCCGGCGTCACTTCGGAATGAAGCGCGGCATAGTCGGCGTCGAGCCGCGCATTGCCGGTCTCGACGATCAGCGTCCCGCCAGCGGGCATCGCGTCGCGCGAATTGAGGGCGAGGTTGAGGAGCGCATTCTGCAACTGGCCCGGATCGACTTCGCAGCGCCAGAGCGACGGCGCGCAGATCAGCCGGATCTCGATCGTTTCGCCGAGCGTCCGCTTCATGATCGAGGTCATGTCCTCGACGATCGCGTTCAAATCGGTCTCGACCGGGATCAGGGGTTGCTGGCGCGAGAAGGCGAGCAGGCTGCGGGTGAGGGTGGCGCCGCGGTCGACGGTCTTGATGCACGACTGGATCCAGTCGGTGAGAAGCGTGTTGCCCTTCAACTCCTCCTCGATCAACTGGAGACGGCCCAGCAGCACCGCGAGCAGGTTGTTGAAGTCGTGCGCGACGCCCCCGGTGAGCTGCCCCACCGCCTGCATCTTCAACGACTGGTGCAATTGCCGCTCAAGGGCGGTGCGTTCCTCAAGCGCACGCTTGCGTTCGGTGATGTTGCGCACCGAGCAGTAGAGATATTTCTTCCCGTCGAAGCTGACCGTCTGGACGCTGACTTCCGCGTCATAGAGCGTGCCGTCGCGCCGCTTGTGGCGCGTCTCGAAAATGCCCGGCGGCATGCCCATCCGCGTGCGGATGACGCGCGGTACGTCCTCGCGCTTGATGTCGGCATCCCAGTCCGCGATGTTGATGACGGGCAGCGATTTTTCCGGATAGCCGAGCTCGCACAGGAAGGATGCATTCGCTTCGACCAGATAGCCATTCTCGTCGACGACATGGATGCCATCGCTCGCGGTGCGCATCAGCGTCTGATAGCGGCTGGCTTCGCGCGCCACCGTTTCCTCGGCGAGCTTCTGCTCGGTGACGTCGGAGACGATCGCCACGACGCCGCCGTCGCGCGTGCTGCGTTCGCGGATCGACATCCATCGCCCGTCGGCGATCTTCATTTCGACCGGATGAGTGCCGTTGGCGTGGCCTTGCGCATGCGGGAAGCCGTGCTGGTTCAATTCGTCGGCGATGCCCCGTGCCGCCGTGTTGGTCAAGGCCGGCTTGCGGTCGCGCGCCCAGAGGATGAAGCCGTCGGACAGGCTTTCGATCGCATCCACCAGACGGGCGCGCGCCGCGTTCGCGCCGATTTCGCTGGTGAGGAACAGGCGCGACATGAAGACCGCGCAGGTGGTGATCACGATCCCGTAGAGGGCGAGGGCCGAGGCCAGGACGAGAGTCTGCGACGGCGAATTGTTGAGCATCGCGTAATAGGCGCCGGCACACAGGATCGCGACCCAGGTCGTCGCGGCACGCGGCATGGTCGCCAATGAGAGGGCGCCGGCGGAGATGAAGCCGGTGAGGATGCCGATGACGATGTTCAACCCACGCGCATCGACGCGCGGCACCAGGTAGACGAACATGATGGCGTAGAGAAGCGAAGTCGCCGCCGTTTGCCAGACGATGCGCCAGATTTCGCCCGTTCCGGCCATGAGCGGCGGGCCGTCGCGCGAAACGCGCCACGCTGCGATTATGCGCGAGATGGCGAGAGCCCAGATCGCGACCACCCAAAGGACCAGCAACGGTGTCGGCGTCGGGCCCCAGGCGATCACGCAGACGATGAGCGCGCCTATCATATTGGCGGGCTGGGTATAGCGGTCGAGCCGCATGACGCCATAAAGCTGGCGCGCGCGGAGGTAAGCCGCCGCCGCCGCGGCATCGGGTGTTTCGGATTTCGGTGCAGTCGCCATCAGCGCCAAACAAGCGGCGCGCGACGCTTCCTATTGCTCCGGTACTGACGGCGTTCCGAACGCACTCTCGCGTCACCCCAGGAAAAGGCTGTCCCGCCCCAAATCGGAACGTGGATGAGCCCGTTCTTTCAATGATTTGGTGCCCGATCCCCAAATCGGACAAATACAATAATACTTATTAATGGCGATATGCGCCAGAGCGACTCGCCATAGTTTTGTAAGTTTCTCGTGGGGCCGGGTGTCGATCAGCCGGCGCTTTGACCCTCAGTGTCGTCTTCACTGCTGACGCGCACATAGCTGCCGGGCGCGTCTTCGATCGCTTTCAGCTTTCCGGCACCGGGAATACGCGGCGCGGTTGTCTTCTCGCCGGCGTATTTCTCCACCCATTTCTGCCAGTCGGGCCACCACGAGCCTTCGTGCTCCTCGGCGCCCTCAAGCCAGGCATCGGCGGTGCGCGGCGGCTTCTTGCCGTTGGTCCAGTGGTTGTATTTCTTGGCATCGGGCGGATTGACGATGCCGGCGATATGGCCCGAGGCCGCCAGAACGAAGCGCACGGGGCCCTGATAGAGCTGGGTCGCGGCATAGGTCGACTTCCACGGCGCGATGTGATCCTCGCGGGTCGAGATGATGTAGACCGGCAGCTTGATGTTGCGCAGGTCGATCGGCGTACGCGCCAACGAAATACCGCCCGGCTCGACCAGACGGTTTTCCAGATACATCTTGCGCAGATAGAAACTGTGCATGGCGGCCGGCATGCGCGTCGCGTCGGCGTTCCAGTAGAGCAGATCGAAGGGGAAGGGATCCTTGCCGAGCAGATAGTTGTTCACGACGAAGGACCAGATCAGGTCGTTGGCGCGCAGCATGTTGAAGGTGGTCGCCATCTCGCTGCCTTCGAGATAGCCGCGCTGATCCATCTTCTGTTCGAGCGACTGAAGCTGGGCTTCGTCGATGAAGACGGTCAGGTCGCCGGCCTCATGGAAGTCGGTCAGGGCGGCCAGGAAAGTGGCGGAGACGAAGCGGTCGTCCTGGCGCGCGGCCATATAGGCCAGCGTGGAGGCGAGCAGGGTGCCGCCGAGGCAGTAGCCGATCACGTCGACTTGCTTCTCCCCGATGGCCGTCTCGATCGCGTCGAGCGCGGCCAGCGGCCCCTCTTTCATGTAGTCGTCGAAGGTCTTGGCGGCCAGTTTCTCGTCCGGGTTGACCCAGGAGATCACGAAGACCGTGTGGCCTTGCTCGACGGCCCAGCGCACGAAGGAATTCTTCGGCCGCAGATCGAGGATGTAGAACTTGTTGATCCAGGGCGGGATGATCAGCAGCGGCCGCTGATAGACCTTGTCGGTCGAGGGCGTGTACTGGATCAATTGCATCAGGTCGTTCTGGAAGACCACCTTGCCCGGCGTGGTGGCAATGTTCTCGCCCACCTTGAAGGCGGCCAGGTCGGTCATCTTGATCGAGAGCTTGCCTTTGCCGTGTTCCAGGTCGGCGAGCAGGTTGTTGAGCCCCTTGATCAGGTTCTCGCCGCCCGTCTCAGCCGTGGCGCGCAGCACTTCGGGATTGGTCAGGACGAAATTGGACGGCGCCATCGCGTCGACGAACTGGCGTGTGTAGAAATCGACTTTGCGCGCCGTATGCTCGTCGAGCCCCTGCACGCCGCCGACGATGCCCTGGATCCAGCGGGCGGAGAGAAGGTAGCTCTGCTTGATGAAGTCGAAGACTTCGTTGTCCTGCCAAGCGTCGTCTTTGAAGCGTTTGTCCGCCTTATCGGGTTCGACCACCGGCTCGGCCTCGTCGCCCATCAGGCGACGGGCGGTGTTCTGCCAAAGCTGCATGTAGTCGCGCCAGAGATTCATCTGGGCTTCGACCAGGCGGGCCGGATCGGTCATCAGGGTCGCGGTCATCTGCATGAACGCGCTGCCGATGTTGAGGGGATCGAAGTTGCCGAGCGAACTGTCGCCTGCCTGACGCACGAGGAAGTCGGAGACGAGCCGCTGGCTGCGCTCGGCGATGCCGGCCATGGCCTTGGCCACGACCTGGGGATCGGGCATCCGGACGTCTGTCGGTTTCGAGGAGGAGCCGGGGGACGAACCGGCGGCCGTCTTGTCCTTGGGCTTCTGAGCTTTGTCGCTCATGTGGTCTCCCTTTATCCGGCCGGCCCGTGTCTCTCGAGCCTGTGCAGAAGCATATCACCACTATATAATCGCCTCTAGAGAGATGGGTATGGGCACCCGTAAATTCATCATCCGAATCAAGGGACAACCACACATGGTTGTGAAATCGATGCAAAAGCCGGGGAAGGAAACGATGGTTTGGACGCGGATGCGCGGGGCAGTTGCCGCCGTGGCGGTGGCTGGCTTGGCCGGATGCTCAACCATGTCCGATGCCGGCAACATGGTCTCGGGGGCCGGCGATTGGGTCTCCGACCTCTTCAGCGGCTCGGGCAATCCGCCGCCGACCGATGTCCCGTCTGCGCCTCAGGATGAGCCGAAGCTCGGCAATGACGAACGCCCCAAGGCGATGCCGCCGGCCGAGAAGCAGAAGATCGTTGACGCGCTGGTCGCCGACAAGGCCAACGCGCAATACTCCGAAGCCGAGCAGAAGCGGGACGGCAATCCGACCCGCCCGCTGAACGGCGAGGCCGAGACCGCTTCGGCGGCGCCTGCTCCCGCAGCGGAATCCGCTCCGGCGAAGCAACCCGAACCCGCCAAGGCGGCAGAACCGGCGCCGGCCTCCGCACCGGTGGCAACGCCGGAACCCGCTCCGGCCCCGGCGTCCGACGAGAAGAAGACTTTGAAGCCGTCGCAGCCGACCTCTGCGAACGAGACCAAGGCCAGCACCCAGACGGCGGAAGCCGCCCCGGATACCGACTCGGTTGTGGCGCCCTCTGCGCGCGTCAAGCTGGACGACGCGGCGACCAAGTCGTCGAACACATCGAAACCCGCGCCCAAGGCTGTCGCCCAAGCGGCGCCCGAACCTGCACCCGCTGCCGCACCGGCTCCGGCCCCGAAACAGGCGGCGCAGCCGGCCCCGGCACCCCAGCAAGTGGCCGCGGCTCAACCCGCGCCGGCTCCTGCGCCTGCCCCGGCCCCGGCCCCGCGGCCCCGCCCGGTCGCGACGACGGGCAACCTTGTGACCGATACCTACCGGCAGCGTCTGGCTGAATTTTCAGCCGGTTCGGCAGCAGCGAGCCAGGCGACCTATAGCGAGCCATCCAATACGCACCGCCGCGGTTCGGATGTCATGAACGACAGCGGCGTGCCCAATACGAAGGTCACCGCGGCCCATGGCAGCGGCGGCGCACACCCGCTCTCGGCGCTCGACCAAAGCCGCGCGGCGGCCAGCTTCCAAGTGGCCGAGGTCGCCTTCGGGGAAGGCACCTCGGCGCTCGATTCCGCCAGCGAAGGCAGCCTGCGCGCGGTGGCCGATCTCTATCGCACCAGCAAGGGCGTGAAGATCGGCATCGTCGGCC
>CAZNZI010000699.1:0-4125 GCA_964577475.1 uncultured Rhodospirillaceae bacterium | reverse complement strand
ATTCATCAATCCCAATCCGTTCACCACCCGGCCCGAACTCGAAGGCACGTTCGGCGTCGTCACCTCGACACATTGGATCGCGACCGCCGTCGGCATGGCGACCCTGGAAAAGGGCGGCAATGCCTTCGATGCCGCCGTCGCAGCCGGCATCACCTTGCAGATCGTCGAACCGCATCTCTCCGGCCCGGCCGGTGACATGCCGGCCATCGTTTACAGCGCGCGCGACAAGACAGTGCGCGTGCTCTGTGGCCAGGGCACCGTGCCGGCCAAGGCGACGATGGCCAGCTTCAAGGCGATGGGCCTCACCCTCATCCCCGGCACCGGATTCCTGTCCGCCTGCGTGCCCGGCTGTTTCGACGGCTGGATGCTGATGCTGCGCGACTACGGCACGATGACGGTCGAACAGGTGCTAGAGCCGGCGATCGGCTACGCCGAGAACGGCTTCCCGGTCCTACCGCGCGTCACCATGTCGCTGCTGCCGCTGGCCGATTTCTTCAAGGCCGAGTGGCCCAGCTCAGCCGAGGTCTGGCTGCCGAAGGGCACGCCGCCGCGGCCCTGGATGCTGCACACGACGCCCGGCACGGCCAACACCTACAAGCGCATCGTGGCCGAGGCGAAAGCCACGGGCGGCAATCGCGAGAAACAGATCGACGCCGCGCGCAATGCCTTCTATCGCGGCTTCGTCGCCGAGGCGATCGACCGCTTTGTCCAGGGCGTGCCGCAAATGGACGGCACCGGCAAACGCAACACGGGTTTCCTGACAGCCGACGACATGGCGAAGTGGCAGGCGACCTGGGAAGACAGTGTCACTTATGACTACGGCCGCTATCGCGTCCATAAGACGGGGCCCTGGGGCCAGGGGCCGGTGCTGCTCCAGGCTCTGGCGCTGTTGCAGGGTTTCGACCTCGCTTCCCTCGATCCGAATGGCGCTGAACTCGTCCACCTGGTGACCGAATGCGCCAAGCTCGCTTTCGCCGATCGTGAGGCGTTCTACGGCGATCCCAAGCACGCCGAAGTGCCGCTGACCACGTTGCTCAGCAAGGACTATAACGACGCCCGCCGCCGCCTGGTCGGACAAGAGGCGTCGCTTGAACAGCGGCCCGGCCTGCCCGAGATTTCGGCGGCGCGGATGAAGACGATCCTCGGCCTCGCCGGATCGATGACACCCGTTGGTCCAGGCGGCGGCGAGCCGACCTTCGCGCCGCTGCCCGAATACAAGGGCGATACGGTCCATCTCGACGTGATCGATCGCTGGGGCAACATGGTCGCCGCCACGCCCAGCGGCGGCTGGTATCAAAGTTCGCCGGTGGTGCCGGGTCTCGGCTTCCCGCTCGGTACGCGCGCCCAGATGTTCTGGCTGGCCGAAGGCCTGCCCTCAAGCCTCGTGCCCGGCGCGCGCCCACGGACGACGCTGACGCCCACCTTGGTCGAGCGCGACGGCGCGCCCTATATGGTGTGCGGCTCGCCCGGTGGCGATCAACAGGACCAGTGGACGCTGCTGCTCCTGCTGCGCCACTTCCATCACGGGATGAACCTGCAGGAAGCGATCGACGCGCCGATGTTCAACACGACGCACTTCCCGTCCTCGTTTGCGCCAAGAGCGCCGAAGCCCGGCGTCGTCGCGATCGAAGAGCGGTTCGGCGCGGAGGTGCTGGGCGATCTGGAAAAGCGCGGGCATAAGTTGACCGTTTCCGATGGCTGGTCGCTGGGCCGTCTCTGCGCCGCGTCATGGAATGCGGGACTGATCAAGGCGGCGGCGACACCGCGCCATATGGAAGCCTACGCGATCGGACGATAGGGAGGGAACGATGGCGTCGAAACCGAAAAGCAAGGCGAGCCGCAAGAAGCCGGCCGCCAAGGCGAAAAACAAACCCGCGCCGAAGCGCGCCGTCCCACGCGCTGCCAAGACCCGCGACCTCGGTCCCGCGCGCGATTTCCTCGGCTATGGCGCCCATCTCCCCGATGCGCGCTGGCCCGGCAATGCGCGGATCTGCATCAATTTCAATCTCAACGTCGAAGCGGGCGGCGAGCATTCGATCCTCGAAGGCGACAGCCATTCCGAGAATCTGCTCACCGATATCGGCTTCCCCGCCTACAAGGGCAAGCGCAGCCCGATGGTCGAGTCGGTGTTCGAGTACGGCCCGCGCGTCGGCTGCTGGCGGCTGTTGCGCATCTTCAAGCAATTCGACGTGAAGATGAGCGTGCTGGGCGTGGTCAAGGGATTGCAGATGTATCCCGAGCTGACGCGCGCCTTCGCCGAGCACGGTCACGAGGTGCTCAGCCATGGCTGGCGTTGGATCGACTATCACCAGATGGACGAAAAGGAAGAGCGCGACCACCTCCGACTCGCCATCGCCGGCATCAAGAAGCTGACCGGTCAGGCGCCGGTCGGCTGGTTCAGCGGCCGGTCCAGTATCAACACGCGCCGGCTGCTGGTGGAACAGGGCGGCTTCCTCTATGACCGCGACTATCTCGGTGACGAATTGCCGTTCTGGACCAAATTCGGCAAGAAGCATCACCTGGTGATCCCCTATTCGCTCGAGACCAACGACAACCGGTTCGATTCGAATACCGGCTTCTCGACCGCCGACGAATTCGCCCAATACATGATCGACTGCTTCAACCTCCTTTACGAAGAGGGCGCCGAAAAGCCGAAGATCATGAGCATTGCCCTGCATGACCGTCTGATCGGCCGGCCGGGCAAGGCGGTCGGCTTGATCAAGTTCCTCGACTACGCCCGCAAGCACGACCGCGTCTGGTTCGCCACCGGACGTGACATTGCCGAGCACTGGCACCGCGAGCACCCTCCCAAAGCCGACTGATGATGCGCGCTCCAGGCGCCCGCCCGCCCGGGGCATGATTGACGGGCCTTTCCGCGCTGAGGCACACTGAGGCCCTTGGCGAGGGGGCCCGCTTTGAACGTTCTGATCGTCGATGATTCGCCGACCACGGTCGGGATTCTGAAACAGCAGCTGACGCAGCTCGGCCATACCGTCGTCGGTACGGTCTCGACCGGCCGCGACGCGGTCAACGCCTATGCGTCCAAGCGGCCCGACGTCGTGACGATGGATATCGTCATGCCCGACATGGACGGGATCGAGGCCACGCGGCAGATCGTCGCCGGCGATCCGGATGCCGTCATCGTGATCGTGACCTCGCATGATCGCATGACCATGGTGACCAAGGCGCTCGCCGCCGGGGCGCGCGGCTATATCGCGCAGCCGATCGATCCCTACGCCCTGTCCGAAATGGTCCGCATGACACAGCATTCCCGCGTCAAGATCGAGCGCGGCTCTCTCGAATGGGAGGAAGACCGTCCCAATCGCCGCCGTGGCGACGAACCCAGGAAACCCGCGCGCACCGGCGCGCTGCGCACCCTGATCGTCGAGGACTCGCCGATCTCCCAAACCCTGCTTCGCAAGCTGCTGGGCGAGTTGGGCCATGACGTGGTCGGTGTCGCCAAGACCGGCCGCGAGGCCTGGACGGCCTACAAGACGCTGAAGCCCGATCTGGTGACGATGGACATCGTCATGCCCGACATGGACGGAATCGAAGCGACACGCGAGATCGTGCGCCAGTTTCCCGATGCGGTGATCGTCATGGTTACGGCACAGGGGCGCGAGACGATGGTCGTGAAGGCGCTCGCTGCCGGGGCGCGCGGCTATATGGTGCAGCCGGTCGATAAGGAAAAACTGCGTGAGGTGATCGGCTTGTCGCAGAAATTCCGCGCCAAGATGGTCAATGGCCATCTCACCTGGGAAGGCCGCTGAACGCTAGGCCGTGCGCAGCGCCAGGGCGTGCCGCCGCACCAAAGCGCGGACGATCTCCGGCTCGAACGGTTTGTAGATGTAATCGGTGGCCCCGGCCGCCAGGCCGCGCTCCCGGTCGCCTTTGCTGTCGGCGCCGGTTACGAAGATGACGGGAATGTCGCTCGTGGCCGGATTGGCCTTCAACTGGCGGCAGGTCTCATAGCCATCCATGACGGGCATGACGACGTCGAGTAGGATGATGTCGGGGCGGTGCTGTTCGGCCTGCTTCAACGCCCCGGCGCCGTCCAGGCTGAACACCACATGCCCGATCTCCTGAAGCAGCGCCTTCAGGATGCGGACATTCTCGACGGCATCG
>CAZNZI010000698.1:0-5576 GCA_964577475.1 uncultured Rhodospirillaceae bacterium | reverse complement strand
TCCTCGGTCTTGTCGTGGCCGTAAGCCTTCTCCATCGCGGCGATGTATTCCATGAACACCGGATCGGTGCGCCGCGGCGGGAAGATGCCGCCCATATAGGAATGGCCGTTCTTGTGCGCTTTCAGCGTCAGCTTCTCCCAGAAGGCATAGGGGAAGCCGTTGTTGCGCGTGAAGCGGACAGGCAGGGGATCGGGCGCACCGGCGGGCAGATGCTCCTTGGCCCAGATTTCGCCGGCCTTCACCGACGATTCGTGCACCACCATCGGGTGGGTGGTGTCGTTGAGGTTCTCGAGGAAGATCTTCCAATTGGCGCGGAAGACGACCCGGAAGCAGCCACCGACCACTTCGAGTTTCCCCGCAGGCGAACGGTCGACCATGTTGTCGATCGAGGTGCGTGCATCGCCGAGATAAGTGACGAGATCGGGGCCGTCCTTGCTCATGCTGGCGAAGACAAAGCCGCGATAGACGTCCATCCGCGGCACCTTCTGCATCCCGTATTTCGGGTCCTTCAGGTCGCAATGGGTATTTTCGTAGCCGCTGCTCATCGGCACGCCGATCAGGGAGCCGTCGGTTTTGAAGGTCCAGCCGTGATAGCAGCAGCGGAACATCTTCACATTGCCTTCGCGGTCGCCCACCACCTTCGCACCGCGATGGCCGCAGCGGTTGAGGATGACATGGACGCGGCCTTCGCTGTCGCGGCTCATCACCACCGGCTGCTTGCCGATCGTGGTGGTGATGTAGTCGCCCGGGTTCTTCACCTGGCTTTCATGGCCGACATAGATCCAGGCATGACCGAAGATGCGTTCCATCTCCAGGTCGAACAGCGCCTGATCGATATAGAGGCTGCGGTGGACGCGATCGGGCTCGACCAGCGACGCGATCGTGGCGGCGTCGTAACGCATGACCCTCTCCCAAGGCATGTTCACTGACTCGTGCAAAGGCAGATATGTGCATTTGCACATTTATGATGCTAGCGTTACGGTGCGTGGGCGGTCAACACGAAACGGGACAGTGGTTGTGGCCAAAGGCGAGCGGGCGAAACCAAAGTTAACAGCGGTGGCGAGCCAGCCTGAATTCCATCTGGAAAGCCATGTCTTCTTTCTGTTCACTCAGATTTTCGGCCGCCGCAACAAGCAATTGACCGACGCCTTGAAGCCGCTGGCGATTTCGATCCCGCAATGGCGCGTCCTGGCCGTGCTCCATGACCGGCCGGACCTGACGATGAACCAACTGTCCGATCTGGCGACCGTGGACCGCACCACGCTCACCCGCGCACTCGACAATATGGTGCGGCGGAAGCTGGTCGAGCGGCACGCCGACGCCCAGGACCGCCGCAGCATCCGCCTGCGGCTGACCGGCACCGGAACCGCCGCCTTTTTCAGGGTTCTGCCCCGGGTGGTCGAACAGAACGAGCGGGCGCTGGCCGGCTTCACCAAAAGCGAAGGTGCGGCCCTGCGCGCGATGCTGCACCGCATGGTCGACAATCTGGAGGGCGATACACCGTCCGAGGCTTCCAGCCATATGCGGCAAGCCTCGCCGCGCCTTTAGGGCGAAAATTCCCCGCACGGGCAGGAATATAGGCTTCCCTTCATCCGTCTATGTAACCATATGGCGGATAGCGGCGAACCGTCCGAGAATGGGTTTGCGAGCGGAGGGCAGGTGATGATCTCACGGCGGATGCTTCTGGCGTCGGGCGTGGCCGGCGTGGCGGTTTATGGTTTCCTGCGCCGCGTCTCGCCCAGCACGGCCGCCGAACCGGCCGGGAAGTTCCCGATCACCCATACCGAAGCCGAATGGCGCGATCTGCTGTCGCCCGAACAGTATGCGGTGCTGCGCCAGGAAGATACGGAACGGCCCTTCAGCAGCCCGCTGCTCCAGGAACATCGCAGGGGCATCTTCGGGTGTGCCGGCTGCGCCACCGACCTGTTCTCGTCTGATACCAAGTTCGACAGCCACACGGGCTGGCCCAGTTTCTGGAAGCCGCTCGACAAGGCGGTGGGTGAAATCAGCGACCATTCTTTCGGCATGGTCCGCACGGCCGTGCATTGCAGCCAGTGCGGCGGCCATCTTGGCCATGTCTTCGACGACGGCCCCAAGCCGACCGGCCTGCGCTATTGCATGAACGGCGTCGCGCTGGTGTTCCGCGCGGCGGCCGCGTAATCCCTTACCCTTCCGAACGGGAGACTCCCATGGGTCAATTCAGCGATACCTGGTTCACGGCGCGCCGCTTGCGGCAGGCGCTTTTCGCGGCCGTAGCCACGGGCGGAATCGGCTGGGGCGTCTCGGCCTGGACCGCGGAAGATGCGCATCTGGTGGCGGCGCCCGCGATCGACGAGCCGGCCGGAACGGCAAGCTCGGAGACGGCGGTGCTCGCGGGAGGCTGCTTCTGGGGCGTGCAGGGCGTGTTCCAGCATGTGAAGGGCGTGACCATGGCCGTCTCGGGTTACACCGGCGGTGACGCCGAAACCGCGCATTACGAGATGACCGGCACCGGCGTGACCGGCCATGCGGAATCCGTGAAGATCACCTTCGATCCGCACCAGGTCAGCTATGGCCATCTGCTCCAGATCTATTTCTCGGTGGCACATGACCCCACCCAGCTCAACCACCAGGGCGCGGACACCGGCACGCAATACCGGTCGACGATCTTCCCGACCAGCGACGAACAGGCGAAGGTGGCGCAGGCCTATATCGACCAGCTCAATCAGGCTCATGCGTTCGACAGCAAAGTGGTCACGACGGTCGAATCGGGAAAGACCTTCTACCCGGCCGAAGACTATCATCAGGACTATCTGACGCGGAACCCGCACCAGCCCTACATCGCCTTCAACGATCTGCCGAAGATCGACCATCTGAAGACGATGTTCCCGAAGGACTACAGCGCCGAGCCGGTGCTGGTCTTGGCCGGGCCGCGCGCGAAGCAGTCGTAATCGTCATTGCGAGCGCAGCGAAGCAATCCATCTCGCCCGCGGCACTATGGATTGCTTCGTCGCGTTGCTCCTCGCAATGACGAGTTAGGGACGGGCTAGGCTTTCTTCTGCCCGGGCCGCTGGCTCCAGGGCAGGATGTGCTCGGTGCCGGTGGGGATGCTGTTGGCAGCCCTGAACACCTGCGTTGCCACCCATGGATTGCTCATGGCGCCGCGCACGGTCATGGTGCGCACCTCGTCGGGCAGGAAGGTCACTTCGCCGTAAAGCTGCGACCACTTCTGGCAGTGCTCGACCAGCGGCCGTTCCTTCGCTTCCCAGGCTTCCAACGCGGCCGGGATGTCGCGCGCATCCTCGACCGCGTCGAGTGCGACGGCCAGCGCGAGACCGTTCTGCATCGCCATGCCGCCGCCTTGGCCGAGATTCGGCGGCTGCGCATGCGCGGCATCGCCCAGGATCGCGGCGTGGCCGACCGACCAGGTCTTGGCCTTGGTGGTGCTGTAGACGCCCCAGCTCGTGTCATGGCTGCCGATGCGGTCGATCAGATGCTTCCAATGCGGGAAGGAGGCGGCCCACAGTTCCCGGTTGACCTTGGTGTTGCTCGCCTCTTTGTCGGTGTGCGGGCAAGTCAGCGCCAGGTAGATCTCGGTCGGGTTCATCGGCGTGATCAGGAAGCGCCGTTCGCCGTTCCAGTTCTCAATGTACTTGCTGCGGTCGGCGGCGGGGATGTCGTCCTGCGTGGCGTTGATCGTGGTGCGCAGCGCACCTTCCATCGTCTGCTCGTGCAGCAGTTCGAGGCCGAGGGTCGTGCGCACCCGCGACCAGATGCCGTCGACGCCGACGGCCAAGTCGGCGCGCACGGTCTGACCGCCGGCCAGGTTCAATTCGCCGCGTGGCGTGGCGCCGACCACTTCCGCACTGGTGACGATCTTCACGCCGGCCTTCAGGCAGGCGTCGCGCAGTGCGGCCAGAAGCTGCTTGCGGTGGACGGTCAGCAGGCGCTTGTCGGACGGGATCGGCGCCGATTCGATGATCTGATTGTTGTTGTCGCGCTGCTCGAAGAACTTGCCGTGGAAGGCGTCCTTGGTCGCATCGTCATAGGCGCCCAGCGCCTCGAGCACGCGCAACCCGTTTTCCCAGATGTAGATGCCCGCACCCACGGCGCGCAACTCGGTCTGGCGCTCATAGGTCGTGACCTGCCAGCCGTGCTGCGCCAGTGCCGCGCTGGTCGCCAATCCGCCGATACCGCCCCCCGCGACGATCGCGGTCAGTTTCTTTTTCATCGCTGTTCTCGCGTCGATCAAACGGCCCAGGCCAAGTCCATGCCGGCTTTCGCCGGATCGGGCTTGGCGGCGCGGCGGACATACCATTCACTGTACTGGCCGTCGGGATCGACCAGGAAGATCGAACGCTTCCAGGGCAGATCGACCGTCTTCACCAGCTTGATGCCGCGCCTGCCCAGCGCGGCGACCGACGCATCGAGCTCGGCGTCGTTGGCGACTTCGAAACCGGCATGGTGATAGGAGGGCGCGTCGCCTTTCACGATCACCAGATTGTACGGGTAGGCAGAATGCGAGCCGCCGAGATAGGCGACGCCATCATGCTTGGCCACCATCTTCAGCCCGCCGACCCGCTGATAGAAGTCGAGCAGGGCGTCGAATTTTGCGGTGATCAGCACCGCATGGGTGATGCGCCTGGGGTGCAGCGGTGCCGTGTCGACGCGGCGCAGTGCAGGATTGTCTTCGTAGAGGCCTTCGGTGGCGGGATTCTGCACGTCGGGGTCCCAGGCGCTGGTGATCAGTTCCATCGCGCCATGCAGGACCGAACGCCAGTTCTTCACCGTGTCGCAGTAGAACTCGTTGTAGTTCATGTCGGGGTCGAAGATGTAGACGCTGTGCGCGACCTGGTGATCGACCGTGATATCGGTCTCGATCTCGTCGGCCTTCAAGCGGCGCCAGGCGGCGACCAGTTCGGCTTCGTTCTCCAATTCCCAGGCGAGGTGGTTGAGGCCCGGCTTCAGCCCGATCGTGCCGGGCAATTGGAGCAGTCCGTTGCGGCCGTAGCGGTCGACGCCCTTGGTCGTCTGCATCATGCCGAGATCGTGCGGCGTGTGGCCGGTGCCGAGGAAGGTGGCGACCAGGTCGGGTTCGGTGAACTCGACCGTCAGCCCGCAGGTCTCGTTATAGAAGCGCTCGGAGACATTGATATCGTCGACCCACAGATTGACATGGCCCAGGCGGCGCGGTGCGAAATAGCGAGTAGCCGTGGCGGATTGAGTCGCGGTGCTCATGGTGTCCCTCTGCTGCGTCGACGGTGCGGTTGGCCGGTTTCGGTTCCTTTAGATGTAAAATATCCTGTTGCGGCCCGATTTTCCAGCGGTCACGCGCGATCGTCCGCGCGCCCGAAGGCGCGGGTCGGAAGGCTCTGAAATCAGGAGGGATTCCGCCGGGTGAATGGCAATCCACCCACCCGGCGGGCGTATAGGGAGAGACCTACTGCGCTTTGCCCTTGGTAACGATCACGTTCCAGGAGGCCGGCTTCAGCTTCACCTTCAGGGTTTCCTTTTCCATGCTGACGTCGCTGTTGGCATGGGGCGCCACGGTGTTGGGTGCGTCCTTGGTGTTCACGGCCTTGAGATTGGCATGGTGA
>CAZNZI010000697.1:0-1821 GCA_964577475.1 uncultured Rhodospirillaceae bacterium | reverse complement strand
GCCGGCCGGTCATGAGGGTGATCGCTTCGTCCTCAGCTATGTCCTTGTAGGTTCCGACCTCGACCCCATTTCTGAAAATCGTGATCCGGTCGGCGATACTCGTGATCTCATTCCAGCGGTGGGAGGTGAAAGTCACGCACTTGCCGCGGTCGCGCAATTGCCGGATCAGGCCGAACAGCCACTCGACTTCCTGTTCGACCAGCGACGAAGTTGGTTCGTCGAGAAACAAGATGTCGGGATCGCGCGTAACAGCCCGCGCGATCTCGACGACCTGACGCTGGGCCAGCGAGATGTCCTCCACCAGCGCGCGCGGATCGATATGATGAACGCCCAGTTTGGCCAGGAGCGCGTCGGCTTCCTCTTCCATCCGTCCGCGATTGATCAATCCGACGCGACCGCGCGGTTCGTGTTGGAGCATCAGATTTTCCGCCACCGACATCCACGGCAGTAGCGTCAATTCCTGAAAGACCGTCCACGCGCCCAACGCATGGGCATCCGGCGGTGCATGCAGGTCCACGACCTTACCTTTGATGCGGAGTTCACCCGAATCGGGCCGCAGCCGGCCGCCGAGGATCTTGATCATAGTGCTCTTGCCCGCGCCATTCTCGCCGACCAGGGCATGGACTTCGCCCAGGACGGCCGAGAACGACGCGGCTTCAAGCGCGTGGACGCCGCCGAAGGTCTTCGTGACCGACGTAGCGTCGACCGCCGGCGCCCCTCGGGTGCCGGCGGTCGTGCCCTGATCGATCATGCGGCAGGAAGATTGATGGCAAGAGTTCCGGGGCAGGCCTTGCCGTCGATCGCCGCGTCGACGCACATCTTCACCGTGGCGTGATCCCCCGCATCGGTGAAATCGGCGAAGAAGCTGTCGGGCAATTTGGCGAACACCGTTTCGCCTTCCTTGACCGTCTCATTGGTCACATAGGGGAAGGGAATGGTGATGTCCTTCTTCGGATATTTGCCGTTGAGGACGCGCCTGGCCAGCTCCAGAGCCACCAGCGCCAGGAACGGAGGCTGGCCGATCGAAATGCCGTCGACGTGTTCGTTCATGTAGCCGGCCGGCAGCATGAACTTGCGGAATCCATTCTCCGCTTCGCCTGCGGTCGGCGGCAATTTCCGCTTGGCGGCGATGAACGCCTTCAGCACGCCGTCGGTGCCGCCCTGGCACCAGATGCCGTCGATCTGCGGCAACGACGGGAGAATGGACGCCGTATTGCGCTCGGCGGTCGATGAATCCCACATGCCGGTGTAGCGGTTGACCACCTTGATCCCGGGATTCTTGGCCCACACTTCGTCGGCGCCCTTGTTGCGCTGTTCGTCGACATGGGTACCGGCCACGCCGGTGACCATGATGACGTTGCCCTTGCCGTTCATCTTCTTCACCAGGAATTCGGCCAGGGTCTTGCCGAACGCGAATTGGTCGGTATTGACCTTGAGTGCTTCGGGCGCCGTGACGACGTTGTCGAAGGAAACCACGAGGACGCCGCGCTTGGTGGCTTGCGCGATGATGCCGTTGAGGCCGGTCGGCGAAGCGGCGTTGAGGACGATCGCGTCGACCTTCTGCGCGATCAGGTTGGAAATCTGCTGCGACTGTTTGCTGACGTCGTTGCCGGAATTGAACCAGGAGCCGGTCACTTCGGATTTGTAAGGCTCCATTTGCAGTGCCGCTTTGAATTCGTCCTCCATCTCGATGCGCCATTTGTTGCCGATGAAGGAGTTGGAGAGGGCGATCTTCAGCTTGCGGTCGGTGATCGGCTTGGTGGCCGCCTGGACCGTGCCGAAGGGGAAGCTCACGAGACCTCCGCCGAGGAGGCCGGCACC
>CAZNZI010000696.1:0-2888 GCA_964577475.1 uncultured Rhodospirillaceae bacterium | reverse complement strand
GGGACTTTCAGCCGGGGTTTGCGAAACCGCGGATGATCCAGTAAGGTCCCGCTGCTGAAGTCCTGTGCGCCCGTAGCTCAGCTGGATAGAGCGCTGCCCTCCGAAGGCAGAGGTCGTGAGTTCGAATCTCGCCGGGCGCGCCAAATTTTGCCTCGACTTCATTCAAAGCCCGCTTCTCCGGAACTCCCGTCGGTATCAACAGCCGCGGTGAGCGAGAACCCTCGAACGCCGTTAACTCCGGTTATCCCTGCGCGCCGTCATCGTCGCCAGGAAGTCATAGGCATCGCCACGATAGAGCGAACGGGTGAATTCGATCACCCGGTCGTCCTCGAGATAGGCGACACGTTCGATGCGCAGCGCGGCGGTTCCCACCGGCACCTCGAGATGCGACGCATCCCGTTCACCGAGGTTAGTCGCCGACAGGCGTTGCAGTGCGCGCACCGGCCGCAGGCCTTTGCCTTCCAGCACTTCATACAGCGATTGGTCGACGGCATTGGGATCGGGCAATGCCGACTCGGGCAGCACCGCGGTCTCCAGGGCCATCGGCACGTCGTCGGCCAGGCGCAAACGGTGCAGGCGCGTGACGTGTTCTCCCACCTTGATATGCAGCGCGATCGCCTCTTCCGGCGTCGGCAACGACACGGCACGAGACAGCCACCTTTGGCTGGGCTTGAAGCCCCGGGCCCGCATGTCGTCGGAGAACGACGACAGGACGGAGAGCGGCTGCTCGACCCGCTTGACCTTCTGCGCGACATAGGTGCCCGATCCGCGCCGCTGCACCAGCAGCCCGTTCTCCACCAGGACCGCCATTGCCTTTCGGACGGTGACGCGGGAGATGCCCAGGTCAGTGGCGATGTCGCGTTCGGCGGGCAAGGTGTCGCCGGGATGGAGCTGACCCTTTCGGATGGCTTCGGCGATCATAACCTGCAGCCGCATATAGAGCGGCGCCTCGCCTTCGGTGAGCGTGAAACGAGCCGATGTCAGAAAATCGTTGGCGGCAGCCATGGCGGCAACTATGCCCGAGCCCCCGTGCAGGCGCGATGGGTCATTTTACCGCGCCCTCGGTCAGGCCGGCGATGAAGTAGCGGCCGATGAACAGGAACAGCGCCACCACCGGCAAAGCAGCCAGAGTGGCGCCGGCCAGCATCAGGCCCCAGTCGATCTGATATTGGCCGATCAGGCCGGCGAAGCCGGTCGGGATCGTGCGGTTGGCCGCACTCTGGATCAGCACCGAGGCAAAGACATATTCGGTCCAACTGCTGATGAAAGCGAAGATCGCCACGCTGGCGATGCCGGGCGAAATCAGCGGCACCACCACGCGCCAGAGGATGGTCCAAGTCGACGCGCCGTCGATCTTGGCGGCTTCTTCCAGTTCCACGGGCACCGTCACCAGGAACGCGCGCATCATCCAGATGGCAAAGGGCAGGGCGAAGGTGACATTGACGATCACCAGGGCGCCCAGGGTATCGATGATTCCCGTCGCCGCCATCATGCCGTAGATCGGCACCAGCAGGACGATGCCGGGAAAGGCGTAGGCAATCAGGATGGCGCGATAGAGCGCGCGCTGGCCCGGAAACTTCAGGCGGAAAAAGGCATAGCCGGCCAGGATCGCCAGCAGCACCGTCACCGCCATCGAGAAGGCCGAGACGATCAGGCTGTTGGCGAGAAAGCGCGGGAAGTCCGAGGTGGCGAGCAGATGCTGATAGTGCTCGAAGGTGAAGCTTTCGGGCCAGAGCAGCGTGGGCGTGCGCGAGATGATCTCGTCCGGGTCCTTGATCGACGACGAGGTCACCCACCAGAAGGGCATCAGCACCAGGATCGCCAGGACGGCGATGCCGAGCGCCAGAGCCAGTATTTCGCCGCGACTGCGCCGCATCTCAATCCTCGTCCTTGGGCGCGAGTGCGCGGACGGCGAACAGGGCGAAGCCCATCAGGAGGATGGTGGCGATCACCGACATCGCAGCGGCCTGGCTCAAGTGATATCCCTTGAAGGCGGTGCGGTAGATCAGCACGGGCAGGGTGGTCGAGGCGTCCGATGGTCCGCCGCCGGTCATCAGCCAGATGATGTCGAAAACATTGAACGAGAGCAGCGTACCCACCACCGTCAGCACGAACACGGTCGGCTGCAGGAGCGGCCAGGTGATATGCCAGAAGCGGCGGAAGGCCGAAGCGCCGTCGATCTCGGCGGCCTCATAGACGTCGACGGGAATGCGCTGGATGCCGGCCAGCAGCATGATCGCGACGAAGGGAAACCACCGCCAGGAATTGATCAGGATCAGTGCGATCATCGCCGAGGTCGCGCTCGAGAAAAAACCGACGGGGCGGTCGATGATGCCGAGCGCCATCAGCAGCGGATTGATCATGCCGCCCGAGGTCGAGAGCAGCCACCGCCAGATGATCACGACGACGATGGTCGGCACGATCCAGGTCAGGATGATCCATACCCGCGCCACCGCGACGCCGGGAAACCTGCGTGCCAGGACGAGTGCGGTCCCGAGTGCCAGCGGGGTCTGCACCAGCGCGTTGCCGACGACCCAGATGACGCTGCGGCCGGTCGCGCGCCAAAAACCCTTGTCGCCCAGGATGCCGCCGTAATTGTCGAAGCCGATGAAATGACCCTGCGTGCCGATGATGCCGACATTCTCGACGCTGAGATGGATGGCGGAGAGCCGAGGATAGATCAGGGTCGCGCCCAGCCAGAGCAGAACCGGCGCGATCAGGGCATAGGCGAACAGAACGGAACGGTTGGTGATCATGTCTTGGTCCCGGCGGCCGGCCGCGCCGGTCGTGCCCCGAAGGCCCACCGGTTAAGCTTGGGCATACTTCGTCGCCGCTTACATCTCCATCTGGCCGGCCGCAACCCCGGCGGCGGGCGCCGGGTTGTCGAT
>CAZNZI010000695.1:0-4516 GCA_964577475.1 uncultured Rhodospirillaceae bacterium | reverse complement strand
GACGGCCGGGACGTGACGGCCTGCCGCCAGGATGATCGCAAGCGCCTGCTCGAATCGATCCTGGGTGCCGATCCGCCTTCCTTCCTTAAATACAGCGATCACATGGCCGAGGTGCCAGACAAGATCCGCGAACGCGCCTGCGCGATGCGGCTCGAGGGCATCATCGTCAAACGGGCCGATGCGCCCTACCGCCAGGACCGCAATCACAATTGGCTGAAGCTGAAATGCGTGCAGCGCGAGGAGTTCATCGTGGTCGGCTTCACGGACCCGCAGGGCTCGCGCGACGGCTTCGGCGCGCTCCACCTCGGCTACCACGATGCCGATGGGGCGTTGCATTACGCAGGCGGGTGCGGCTCGGGCTTCGATACGAAGATGCTCAAGACGTTGCACAAAAAGTTGGTGGAGCTAGAGCGGAAGGTTCCGCCCAGCATCCTGATCCATGGCGACGGACCGCCCAGGAAGCTCCATTGGGTGAAACCCGAAATGGTTGTCGAGACGCAATTCGTCGAATGGACCAAGGACGGGTCGGTGCGCCAGGCGGTCTTCCTGGGCGTGCGCGACGACAAATCGTCGGCGGACGTCGTGCGCGATCCGCCGACGCCGACAGTGGCCCGCTTCTCCGGGACGGGTACAATAGTGACCGCCATGGAGCCTCGGCCGAAAAGCAAAGCGAAGGCGAAGCCACGCAAGGCCGGCGCGCCGAGAGACGTTCCTGCCGTCATCGACAAGCGCAAGGCCGAGGGAGAAGGGATAGCGATCACCCACCCCGACAAGCTGCTGTGGCCGAAGGAGCAATTCTCGAAGGCCGATCTGGCCGACTACTGGAAACGGGCAGCCGCTTTCGCATTGCCTTATATCGCCGGCCGGCCACTGGCTTTGGTGCGTTGTCCCGACGGTATCGAAGGCGAACGCTTCTTTCAGAAGCGCGTTTCGCCCGGGTTCCCGAAGGCCATCCACGATGTCGATACCGGCCATGAGCACATCATTACCATCGATGACGACCAAGGGCTGCGGGCGCTTGCCCAGATGGCGACGATCGAAATCCATCCCTGGGGCAGCGAAGTCGAACATATCGAGACACCCGACTATCTCGTCATCGATCTCGACCCTGACGAAGCGCTTCCCTTCGATGCCGTGATCGACGCAGCCAAGGACGTGCACGAGGCCCTGACCGAAACCGGCCTTACGAGTTTCTGCAAGACCACCGGCGGCAAGGGCCTGCATGTGGTCGTGCCCTTCAAACGGCAATTGGGTTGGGACGAGGTCAAGGACTTCGCCAAATCCATCGCCTCGGCTTTCACCAAGTCCGAGCCGGAGCGCTTCCTCGACACTATGGCGAAAAAGGCGCGCAAGGGCCGCATTTTCATCGACTATCTGCGCAATGGGCGCGGCGCCACTGCCATCGCGCCCTTCAGTCCGCGTGCCCGGGCCGGAGCCACCATCGCGATGCCGTTGAAGTGGGCGCAGGTGAAGCGCGGTCTCGATCCGCGCGACTATACGATCGAGTCCGAGACCGCAGTGCTGAAGGCCGGAGCCGACGCCTGGAAGGATTTCTTCGAGGTCGAACAAAGTCTCGCGCGCAAATCCCGGCGGCCGTCGAACTCGAAGAAATAGGCAGGAGGCAGCAATGGCCAAACGCACGGCAACGTCGTCCCGCCCTCTCTGGCGCGGCCACCTGAAGCTGTCGCTGGTCTCTTGTCCGATCGCGCTTTACAACGCGATCACGGAGACCGAGGAGATTCACCTCCACTTCCTCAACCCGGAAACCGGCAATCGTATCCGCTACCAGTCGGTTGACGCCGAAACCCAGGAGGTCCTGGACCGGGCCGACCTGGTGCGCGGCTATGAGTTCCAGAAGGACCGCTATGTCACCCTGACCAACGAGGAACTCGACGATCTCAAGATCGAAAGCTCCACGGTGATGAATGTCGAGCAATTCGTGGACGCGGACGATATCGATCCGCGCTATTTCGAGCGCGCCTATTATATCGTGCCCGATGGCGAGGCGGGGTCCGAGGCCTATGCCGTCATCCGGGCGGCGATGGCCAAGTCGGGCCGGTTCGCGGTCACCCGCGCCGTGATCGCGCGCAAGGAGCGCGTCATCGCCATGAAGCCGTTCGGCCGTGGCATCGTCGGTTATGCCCTGCGCGAGGAAGCGGAGATCCGGTCCGAGAAGGAATTCTTCCGCGACATCGGCGACAGCAAGGTCGACAAGGACGCGCTCGACATCGCCATGAAACTGGTCGCGCAGAAGACGGCCAAGTTCGACGCGGCCCGGTTCGATGACCGCTATGAGACCCGGCTGCGCCAATTGATCGATGCCAAGCTGAAGGGTGTCGAGCTCGAGCCCGAGGAAATCGAGGAAGCGCCCAAGGTCGTCAACCTGCTCGATGCGTTGCGCCGCAGCCTCAATGAGGGTAAGCGCAAACCATCGAATGACAACGAGGGCCGCAACAAGACGGCAACCGTCCATAAACTCGAGCGGCCGAAGGCGAAGGCGAAGAAGACCGCGCGCGCGACCCGTGCGGCTATGCCGAAGAGAAAAACCCGCAAACGCGCCTAGACGGTCTTCTCTTTGGGCGCCTGCTGGCCCGTTTTGACGGCCTGCCGTTCCAGCTCGGCATTCAGCTCGGCGCCGATCAGGACGACATAGGCGCTCATATAGAGCCAGAACAGCAGCACGACGATCGCACCGACCGAGCCATAGGTTTTGTCGTAGGTCCCCAGCCGCGCGACATAGATCGAGAACAAGATCGAGCCGATCAGCCAGAGCGCCGTGGCCAGTGCCGCGCCCCAGCTGATCCATTGCCACTTCTTCGGCCCCTGCGCCGGCGCGTAGCGATAGATGACCGCCAGAGCCACCATCGCCACCACCGCCAGGATCGGCCAGCGCGCCAACAGGATCAGGGCCGACCAGTATTTCGCTTCCGGCAGGACGCTGACCAGAACCGGCAGGATGGCGATCAATCCCAGCCCGACGGCGCCGACCACGGCGAGGCCCGTACTGAGCACCAGGGCTTCGAGGGTGAACTTGAAAAAGCCGCGCGTGTCTTCTTCCTGATAGCAGAGATTGACCGCTGTCATCAGCGTGCCCGTGGCCGACCAGGCGCTCCAATAGGCGGCCAGAATGCCGACCACGAGGCCGATGCTGAATTTGTCGGAGGTGCCCTCAATCAGCGTATGCAGCCAGTCGGCGACCAGCTTTACCGCCTCCTGCGGCAGCACGCCTGAAAGGCCGATGATCTGCTTCTGTACGGTATAGGGATCGGCGACCAGGCCGTAGATGGAAACCAGCGCCGCAAGAGCGGGAAAGATGGAGAGCAAGGCGTAATAGGCCGAGCCGGCCGCCATTCCCGACAGGTTGTCCCGCCGGATCTGTTTCCAGGTGCAGATGAGAACCGTACGCCAACTTGCCTTCGGGTTTCTGAACAGGACCAGTGCGTCATCGTCCATTGGCGTTTCCGGTAGCATCCGAGCGCTTCATGCTACCTTGGTCTTTGGCCGCTGGCGATGGCTTGCCGGATGCGGGCGCGGCAACGGTCGACAGCAATTGTTGGATGCGTGCGTCGCAATCGACATCCTTGGCGCCGCCGAAATCTGGTGTCGGAATCGGGATCAGGCGGCCGAGCGATACGGACGGCGAGCGAAGCTTGCCTTCCACCATGATCGGGCCGTGGAGGTCGAGCACGTCGAACTTCTTCGGATCGGCGGTGATCTTGGTCCCGACGATCTGCGTGCCCAGATCGGCGCGCCCGTCGAAATGCAGCACCGATTGCCGCGTGTCCATCACCGTATTGTTGAATGTGACGATGCCCTTGTTGAAGTCGAGATCGCCCATGGCGCAGCGGATGGGAATGCGGTTGTCGCCGGCGATATAGAGCACGAGCGCATCGGCGATTTCGAGCCCTGCCAGGCTGACCATCAGGCCGCTGATCGAGCCGTCGGTCATCGCCACAACGGCGGTTCCTTTCGCGGTACCCATCACCTGGGCCAAGGATTTGCCGTTACCCACCAGATTGACGCGGCCCAGCACCTTGCCCTTCGTGGTGTCGAAAAAGCGCGAGCCACGGAAGAATGTAGCCAGCTCGATGTTGCGGATATCGAGATTGGATTTCACCACCGGGTTGTCGCTGCGCGCATCTACGCTCAGGCTGCCCGCAATCGTGCCGCCTCCGAAACTCATCTTCAGCGGGTCAACCTGCGCCACGCCGTTGTTGACCTGCACGCGCGCACTGATCGCCTGCACCGGCAGATAGCTCGGCGCGGTCACTTTTCGCGCGTCGAGGGTCACATCCATGTTCATGGCGCGCAGGCGCTCGGTGTGCAGCGGCACGTTGGGGAACAGGTCGCCCTTGGCTTCGAGTTTTTCCGCCTGTTTCTTCTGTTCGGCGGAAACATTGCCCTCCTTGCCGGGATTCGCGCCGACCAGGGGCGCCAGATCGGCGAAGGCCAGATGATCGGAGGTCAGGTTGGCTTTCAGCAATGCCGGCTTCTGCTCCTGATCGACGATGATTTC
>CAZNZI010000694.1:0-9145 GCA_964577475.1 uncultured Rhodospirillaceae bacterium | reverse complement strand
CGATTTTCATTTCTTCACCGACAACATCCATGACGAAGACCGCCAGCGCGTCTTGGACGGCGTGCAAGCCCATATCGCCGGACGCAGCCGCCTGCATGGCGAATTCCGCATCCGGACGCAAAGCGGCGACTACCGGTGGTTCTCGGCTTCCGGCGAGGCCACGCGCGACCAGTCGGGACAGCCGCTCTATCTGTCCGGCTCGATCACGGACATCTCGGAACGCCGACGTGTCGAAGAGCAATTGCTGCAGTCGCAGAAGATGGAAGCGATCGGCAATCTGACCGGCGGAATCGCCCATGACTTCAACAACATCCTAGCCATCGTCATCGGCAATCTCGACCTGCTCAACCTGGAAGTGGCCGAGGGTACCGAAGCCCGCTCCCTGGTCGACACCGCCATTTCGGCATCCCTCAAAGGAAGCGAGCTGACTAAGAGCCTGCTCGCCTTCTCCCGCCGCCAGCCGCTTCAGCCGAAATTGGTCTCGATCAACCAGCTTCTCGGCGATGGCGTAAAGATGTTGAGCCGGGCCCTGGGCGAGATGGTCAAGGTCCAGCTGAAACTGGGCGAAGGCTTGTGGTCGGTGTCCATCGATCCGTCACAGCTTGAATCGGCGCTGCTCAATATGATGGTCAATGCTCGCGATGCGATGCCGAATGGAGGCTCCATCATCATCGAGACGCGCAACACGGCCCTCGACGCCGAGTACGCGGCGGACAATCCCGAGGTCACTCCCGGCGATTACGTCGTCCTCGAAGTCAGCGACACCGGCTCGGGCATGCCGCCCGAGGTGTTGCGGCGCGTGTTCGAGCCCTTCTTTACGACTAAGGAAAAAGGTAAAGGCACCGGCCTTGGGATGGCGATGGTGTTCGGCTTCGTCAAACAGTCCGATGGCCATATCAAGATCTACAGCGAAGTGGGTCACGGGACGACGATTCGTATCTATCTGCCCAAGGCGGCGCAGACCGGCGAGACGGCGACGCTCGGAACGGCTCTCAATCCCGCAGCACGGCTCGCCCGCGGCGAATCGATCCTGGTGGTCGAGGACAATCCCGCCGTGCGGAAAGCCGTGTCCAAACAGCTTACCGGCATCGGTTACAAGGTGCAGGAAGTCGATGCAGCCGCCGGCGCGCTGGCCCTGCTTGAAAGCGATCCCGGCATCCACCTGGTCTTCAGCGACGTGATCATGCCGGGTACGATGACCGGCGCGGACCTGGCGCGCGAAGTGAAACGCCGGTGGCCCGAGATCAAAGTTCTGCTCACGTCAGGTTTCCCCGAAGGCCTGCTCGAGAACGGCAACAAGATTCCCGAGGGGATCAATTTGCTGAGCAAACCTTACCGGATGGAAGAGCTGTTCGTGAAGATGCGGCAGGTGATCGATGCATCATGATGCCGCCACTCCGCCGTCTCGACCCCCATTGGAATCGTTGAACAGGGCATAATAATAATGGCTGCGAACCGCCTTCTTATCATCGACGACGAGCAAGACATTGCCAACCTCGTGGCGAAAGTCGCGCGCACCTGCAATTACGACGTCAAATGCACCAGTGACGCCGCCGAGTTCAAGGCGCTGCACGCCGAATGGCGGCCGACTCACGTGTCGCTGGATCTGCATATGCCCGGTACCGACGGGGTTGAAATCATCCGCTTCCTCGCCGGCGAGAAGAGTTCCGCCCAAATTCTGGTCATGAGCGGCTTCGACGCGAAGGTTGTCGAGTCGGCACGGCGCCTCGGCGCGGAACGCGGCCTGAACATGGTCGGCTCCCTGTTGAAGCCGCTGCGTGTCGCCGATCTCCAGAAGATGCTCAACTCGCTGAAGATCGACGAACAGGAAATCGACGAGCAGTCGATCCTGCACGCGATTGAGAACCGCGAACTGTTCCTCGTCTATCAGCCCAAGGTCAGGGTCAGCGAGATGAGCGTGACGCAGTTCGAGGCGCTGGTCCGCTGGCGGCACCCGACGCGCGGCGAAATCTATCCCAACGAATTCATACCCGTCGCGGAACGTGCCGGCTTGATCAATCTGCTGACGCGCGAGGTGGCGCGCATGGCCATGCAGCAGGTCAGCGCCTGGCGGGCCGCCGGCCTGACGGTCAATGTGGCCGTCAACATTTCCGGCAAAGACCTCTCTGACGTCTCGTTCGCGGACGAATTGAATCGGCTGTGCACCGAATACAAAGTGCAGTCCAAATGGGTCACGCTCGAATTGACCGAAACGGTGGCTGCCGCCAACGCGGCCGACGCCATCGACATTCTGACGCGCCTGCGACTGATGGGTTTCAACCTTTCGATCGACGACTTCGGCACGGGCTATTCCTCGCTGACGCAATTACATCGCCTGCCCTTCTCCGAATTGAAGATCGACAAGGAGTTCGTCGCCGATTGCGCCACGTCCGACGAGAATCGCGTCATCGTAAAGACGATCGTCGACCTGGCACACAATCTCAGCCTGTCGGTCGTCGCTGAAGGCGCCGAGAACAAGGCGACCGTCGATCATCTTACCCTGCTGCGCTGCGACTATGTGCAGGGCTACTATTTCAGCAAACCGTTGCGCGCCGAAGATATCGTGCAGTGGCTCGAAGGCTGGGCAACGCAACGGCAAGCGCGTGCGCCTGAGTCCGTTGCTTCATCGAAAGCCTGACATCATGACCACCATTCTTGTTGCCGACGACGACGCGCAAATCCGCACCACCATGCAGAAGCTGCTGACCAAGGCCGGCCATACGGTCTACGAAGCGGCCAACGGGATCGAAGCCGAGCAATTCGTGGCGCAGACACCGGTCGATCTGGTGATCACCGACATCATCATGCCGGACAAGGAAGGCCTGATGCTGGTGCGCGATTTGAAACGGCAAGTACCCGATCTGCGCATCATCGCCATGAGCGGCGGCGGCCGCGCGGGTGCATTCACCCTGCTCGAGACCGCGTCGCAGTTCGGAGCCGATGCAGTCCTGCGCAAGCCGTTCCGCGGAGGCGAATTGGTCGAACTGGTGGCGGCAACGATGGCCGGGGCGGACACGACCAATATTCAGCAAAGCTAGAGGCCGAACGGGTTCGCGGAGCGGCATATGGCAGACGATGAAGTTGTCTTCGTGAATGTGTGGACGGCCAAATGGTCGAAGATCGTGGCGCCGCAACAGTTTTCGGCGCCGGGAGCCGTGCGGCGGCTGAATATCGGCGCGTTGCTTGGCAAGACGCTGCCCGACAGCGCCGAATCGGGAGGTAAGCTGATCGACGGCATTTTTGTCGATCTGCGCTCGATGCTGAAAGACGGGGCGACTTTCTGGAGCTCCGGCCCCGGCATGATCTCGATCTTCTACCCGAAGATGCTGCCACAGGCCGCCGATCTGGCGCATTCGGTCATCTGTTCGACGATTGAGCGGCGCATCCGCGACACGATCGTGGTTCCCGCCCGGGCCGCCGCTACGACTGCCGCGGCGACCGCGACCTCACCGACCGAGCGGCGGGTAAGCTGGGAAGATTTCCAGCGCGTCGTTCGTCGCGCCAAGGCGAAACCGGAACAGATTCAGACGATCGATATCAGCGAATTGATTCTCGGCAAGGCCGATCCGGCCGCTCACCTGTCCAAGCGGGCCTGGAAATTGGTCGACGACATCGTCGACGAATTCATGGGTGCCAACGGCTATTGCGCGCGGCAGAGCGGAAACCAGATTCTGCTGTTCTTCCCGGGCCATTCGGTCAGCCTGTCGCAGATGAAGCGCAAAGCCATCATATCGGAAATCTCCGCGTCGACCGGCGCGATGGTTGCCGGTGCGGAGGAATTCACGGCCGAGGGCGAGGAGGAGGACGATCTGCCCGTCGCCCGTCGGAAGCCGGCTGAGGATGGCGAGAGCGCCGAAGAGATCGCGCAGCTCAACAAAGCCTTTGCGGCGCTGGGCTCTTCCGTCGACATAGCGGCACAGGCAGCGGAATTTACCGCGGGAGTCGCCTTCAGCGCGGTGGCCGTATGGCGCGCCGCAAACCATCTGCTGGTCGGCCACAACATCTTTGTCCAAAGCGAGGTCGGCCAGATGCCGGTCGATCAATTGGACCTGGCCTGTCTGTTCAGGGCGCAGACCGATGCGCAGGAAAGTGCCGCCGCCCAAAGCCCCTACCTCGTCATCGCGCAACTGCACTGGTATACGCTTGAGCGCCTGGCGACGCGGACGAAGTATCTGGAGCTGGCGGCGAAGCTGCCCGAAGAGGCGCGGCGCTATCTCGTCTTCGCGCTCCACGATGTGCCGGAAGATCTGCTGCCCGCGCGGATCGATGACCGGATGCGGGAACTGCGGCCCTTCGGCCGCACCATGTCGTTCCATTCCGATCTCGACCGTCGCGAGTTCGAGCAGATCAAGGGGCTGGAATTCCATGCGGTCGGCACGACGCTGGAACGCAATACGAGCCCCGAACGCGATCTGATTCTGGCGATCAACGGCTTCATCGCGGCACAGGCGCCGCTCCAGACGAAAACCTTCCTCCACGGGTTGAACACCAAGAGCATGGTGATCGCCGCCATCGCGGCCGGGTCCGACTATCTTTCCGGCACCGCTATCGTCGATGCCAAGGAGGGCGTTCAGGGGGTGCGGGCGTTCTCGATCAGCGATCTCTATGCCGAGACCGCGGCGCCGTCCGCCGCACCCGCGCCGTAGCTACCGCGTTGCTTTCGCGGCGTCGACGCCGGCCCGGACCCAGTCGAGCCGCGCCGCCGGGATCAGGCCGTAATTGTAGAAATTGATCTCCTTCCCGCCCGCCTTGGCCACTGCCGCGCCCTGCGCCGCGAGATCGTCGGGCCCTTTCATCTCCGGATAGCCGACCCGCATGCCGGCCCCCAGGAAACGGTCGGCCCCCACCAGCTTGCGGGTCGCCGCGAGGTCGCCTTCGACGGCCTGAGCGGAACGGTCATAGACGCAGGACACGACACCATCGCAGTTCCGAGCCAGGGCTCCGATATCGCCGCCCGACAGCCAAGCATGGCGCACGTCGTCGAGCATATGCACTTTGACGTCAGGATGTGCCGCGGCGCGGATTTCGCCCATCAGGCTGGTGGCCGGTTCGAAACGCCACATTACATAAGCGTGGACCTCGGGATGATCCTTGAAGACATCCGGCCCGCGCGTACCGAAATCAGGCCAGCGCGGCCTAGGGACCGCGCGCTCGACCAGCGCTTCGATCCATTTGCGCACCGTGCGCCGCGCCGCCTCGCCGTCGACACCGGCCTTTTTGGCGCGCGCCAGACAGGAGTCGCAGAAGCAGAGCGCGAGAAGATAGTCATCTTCGGGCAACAGGCCGACGGCGTCCTTCTCATGGTGATAGCCATGGGCATAGCCCATGAACCATGGCGTCTCGAGCTGAATCGCGTCGGGCCGGTAGTTATGCGAGAGATCGGCCACCAGATTGACCACGTAGTTCCGCGCATCGGAATTGCTGGGGCACAGGCTGAAAGGATGCACGTCGCCGAACGCATTGCGGACGCACGCATTGGGATGCAACTGCCCCAACCGCATATTGTGCAGGCACACAGTCCAGCACGCGACCGACAGCCCTGTCTTGTCCCGCTTCGCGATCAGATCCTTCAGCACGTCGGTCTCGTCGACGATCGAGGCCATCTTGGGTGTGATCGGCTTATCGGCCCAACGCTTCGCATCGGGACGGAAATAGATGGTGCCGTCTTCAGGGAAATAGACCTTGTGCCGCGGGCTGCGCGGCTGGAAGAAGCGCCCGGCGTGATAAGAGGTCGCGAGGTTGATGCCGTTGAGACCGGCGCGCTCGCTCAATTCGCGGACGACCACGTCGAAGCCGAGATCGCGAACGTCCCACGCATAGGTCCACATGGCAAAGCGCATGGCATCCCCCCGTCCAATACGATTGTTCAATCCATCGTCAGGCGTATTGTGCGGACGTTAGCGAGGCGCGCATGATCGCGTCAACACGCGCGGACACATGTCCGGTGTGTTGGACATGGGGGCGGGAGGTAACGGAACAGATGATCGGTCTCGGCGATATCGAAGCGGCGGCCAAGCGCATCGCGACATCGATCCGGCGCGTGCCCCTGATGCGCGCCGATCAGTGCGTCGAGCCGGTGACCGATGCCGAACTGTGGCTGAAGCTCGAATGCCTGCAGCCGACCGGATCGTTCAAGGCGCGCGGCGCGACGAACAAGCTGCTGACGATGCCGAAGGAAAAACTGGCGAACGGCATCGTCACCGCATCGGGTGGCAACCACGGCCTGGCGACGGCGCGCGCCGCATGGCTGGCGAAAGTGCCGGCGACCATCTATGTGCCGACCTCGATCACGCAGGAGAAGGCCGACAAGCTGCGCAAATGGGGTGCCGATCTGCGCCTGGTCGGCAAGATCTGGGACGAGTCGAACAAGGAGGCGCTGGCCTTCGCCGAGAAGTCGGGCGCTGTCTATTTCCACCCCTTTGCCGATCCGGCCGTGGTGGCAGGACAAGGGACGATCGGCCTCGAAATTCTCGAGCAGATGCCCGATGTGGAGACGGTACTGGTTTCCATCGGCGGCGGCGGGCTGATCTCGGGTATCGCCACGGCGATCAAGGCCAAGAAGCCATCGGTGCGGATCATCGGCATCGAGCCGGTCGGTGCGCCGACCCTGCATGCCTCGCTGGCCGCGGATCATGTGGTGCGCCTGCCCGAGATCACCACCAAAGTCGCGACCATGGCTGCCGGCCGCACCGAAGAGGCGATTTTCGAAATCGTGCGCAAACATGTCGATGATGTCGTGCTGATCACCGATCAGGACATGCTCAATGCATCACGCTGGCTGTGGTTCGAATTCGGGATCGCCGCCGATCTCAGCGGAGCGGCGGCCGTCGCTACCTTGCGCTCCAAGAAAATCGTCGCCAAACCGGGCGAAAAGGTTTGCGCCTTGGTTTGTGGCGCAGGGTCGGACGGCATAACCGGCTGAAGTTTTACCGTGACGGCTTGTATCATCCGCCGCCGCACACCACATATCACGCGAATTTTACAGATTCCCATCATCCCTTTGCCCAGTGTGGATAGAGAGACTGGCATCTTTTGTGTTTGCGTTCTTCGCGCGGTCCGTCGAACCTGACCGGGTTGCGACTGCCAAACCCGCCCTCCCATCGAGGGCCATTAGGGGAGAAACAAGATGACGAAGCGTCTCAACACGAATCTATTCGTCGCGGCCCTATTCAGCGCAACCTTCACTTTTGGATCGGCCCCTATGTCCGCTTCGGCCGCCGATGCCGTGCGTGTCGGCTCGAAGCTCGACGCCGAGGCGAGCCTGCTTGGCAATATCATCGTCCAGACTCTCGAAGCGAAGGGCATCAAGACCGAAAGCAAATTGCAGCTCGGTCCGACCAAGATCACGCGCAACGCCCTGCTCTCCAGCGAGATCGATATCTATCCCGAATACACCGGCAACGGCGCCTTCTTCTTCAATATCGATTCCGATCCGGTATGGAAGAACCTCGAGAGCGGCTATGAGAAGGTGAAGACCCTCGATGCCGAGAAGAATCACATCGTCTGGCTGAAGCCCGCACCCGCCAACAACACCTGGGCGATCGCCGTGCGCAAGGATGTGGCCGAGAAAAACAAGCTGATGAACCTCGAAGAGTTCGGCAAATGGGTCGCGGGCGGCGGACAGGTCAAGATCGCCGCCTCGGCTGAATTCGTCGAAAGCCCCGCTGCGCTGCCGTCCTTCGAGCAGACCTATAAGTTCAAGCTGAACCACGATCAGGTCGTCGTGCTCGCCGGCGGCGATACGTCCGCCACCGAGAAGGCCGCGGCCGAACAGACCTCGGGCGTCAATGCCGCGATGGCCTATGGCACGGATGGCGCCATCGCGGCGCTGGGCCTAGTCGCACTGGAGGACAACAAAGGCGCTCAGATCGTCTATGCCCCCGCGCCCACGGTACGGGCCGAGGTGTTGAAGGCGCATCCCGAAATCCAGTCGGCGCTGGAGCCCATCTTCGCGACCTTGAACGCCGAAACCCTGCGCGGCCTGAACGCCAGGATTTCGTTGGAAGGCCAGGACGCGAAGCAGGTCGCCGCCGCCTACCTCAAGGAAAAGGGCTTCGCGAAGTAACGAGAAGCGGCGGAGCACGCCGCTTTTCATGACGTTCGGACCGGCGAACGGGAACGCCACCGTCAAAAATCCCGCTTTCCTGGTGCTCGGCGCCGCCGGTCTGGCGGCGCTGATCGTTCTGCCCGTGCTCAGTCACGCACCCAACCGGCTGCTCAGCGGGCAGCCGATGCATCTGTGGACGATGCCCGCCGCTGCGATTGCGGTCTTGCTGGCGACGATGTCATGCATTGCGGCGGCCGGGTTCGTCCGGCAAAGCCGCGGCGTCTTGTTCACGGTCCTTGTCGTCTCTTTACTCGCGCCGATCGCTTTCGTCTGGGGAGCGGGCGAAGCGGCCAGCCTAATGGCCGCCACCTCCCCGCCGATCGCGCGCACTTCGACCGGTCCGGCGGGATGGATTCTGGTGATCACCGCCTATCTTGCCGCGGCCGAAGCCGTTCACCGTCTGAAGCTGAGACCCTGGGCGCGCGCCATCGTCGTTCTGGGTGCCATCGCGCCCCTGGTGGCGATGCTGAGCGGCGGGCATATGGATGAACTGGCGTTGATGAAAGAATATATGGTCAAGCATGACGAGTTCATCAGGGCCTTGGCGCAGCATGGACGGATTGTGATTGCCTCCTTCATCCCCGCGCTGGTCCTCGGCATTCCGCTCGGTGCCGTCGCGCATCGCTCGGCGAAACTGCGCGGCCCGTTGCTGGGCGTACTCGGCCTGATCCAGACGATCCCGTCGATCGCGCTGTTCGGCATCCTGATGGCGCCGCTTTCGCAACTCGCCAAGCATTCGCCTTGGCTGCAGGGGATGGGGATCAGCGGTATCGGCCTCGCGCCCGCTGCCATCGCATTGACGCTCTATTCGCTTCTGCCGATCGTGCGCAACACGGCGACGGGCCTCGCCGAAGTACCCGCCGCATCGCTCGACGCCGCGACGGGCATGGGTATGAACCGCTGGCAGGTGCTGACCCGCATCGAGGTGCCGATTGCGCTGCCCGTCATCCTGTCGGGCGTGCGCGTGATCCTGGTGCAGTCGATCGGCCTGGCCGCCGTGGCGGCGCTGATCGGCGCCGGCGGACTGGGCGCCATCAT
>CAZNZI010000693.1:0-3214 GCA_964577475.1 uncultured Rhodospirillaceae bacterium | reverse complement strand
TTCGATGCCAAGATGCTGATCACCAATTCTGCCGTTCATGAATTCGATATCGCGCGCTGGCTGCTCGACCGCGAGATGCTGGCCATCTCGACCTTTCCGCAAGCGCCCGCCAATCCCGATATCCTGCGCAACCGCCGCATCATCGTTCTGGAAGCCGAGGACGATGTGGTGGTCGAGATCGAAGTCTTCGTGGCCGCGAAATACGGCTACGATGTCGGCGGCGAGCTGGTCTGCGAAAGCGGTACCCTCGCGCTGACACCCAAGGCCCAGGTACAGATCCGGACCCAGGGGCAGGAGCGGCTCGACTTCTCGCCCGATTGGCGCGGCCATTTCGCGGACGCTTACCGGATCGAACTCCAGGCCTGGATGAAGGCGGTGCAGGAAAAGCGCACCGTCGGCGCCAGTGCCTGGGACGGCTATCTCGCCACCGCCATTGCCGAGGCGGGTGTGCGGGCCGGCGAAACGGCCTCCCGGGTCAAGATCGATACCGGCAAGCGGCCAGCCTTCTACGCCTGACCGGCCGTTTCCTTGCCACATTGCCGATATAGAGCGGGCTCGGTGCGATGAGTCCGGAGTGCCGTCGTGACGAAGTCCCAGCCGAAAGATGGTCGTGACCGAACTGTGGCTGCGCATGAGCAGGTAGCTGCGGAAGCGGCCAAGGTCGCCGTCAGCGCGAAGCATCTGAAGAAGACAGCCGAGGCGGTCGAGAGCAGCAGCCAGGATATTGCCGACAGCGCCGATCTCACCACGCGGCTGGCGGCCGACCGTACCGTTCTGGCGGGTGAGCGCACCTACGCGGCCTGGGTGCGGACGGGGCTCGCGGCGCTGGCCAGCGGTGTCGGCGCCCGGGCGCTGGTCCAATCGCTGCTGCCCGATTGGTTCGGTCAGATCACGGCGGCCGGGCTGATCCTCTTCAGCATCTTCTGCTTTGTCGCCGCGGTGTGGCGGGAGCTTGCGCCCGGCGTGCCGCCGCCATGGCCGACCACACGGCGCATGCCGCGAGTGGCCCTCATCGTGGTCAACGGCTTCCTGGTCGTGGTCGGGATCGCGGTTCTGATCGCCATCTGGATCGTCCCCGCGCCCCATGTCACCTGACCATCACGTGCCGAACGGCCGGTAGTCGGTGTCGTAGCCGAAGTATCGCGGCCCGACGAGTTCGAGCCCGGCTTTGGTCCGCCATTGCGGCGCGCAGGGAATGGCGATCGCCACCACCCGCAACCCGAAGCGGATCGTCTCGGTCGTGATCGGCTGGCCGGTGTCCACGTCGAGCAAGGTGATCAGGTCCGGCGTGGTCACGATCGGCTTGCCATCCTTCTCGGCGATCAGGAACTCGTTCTGGAAGGCGATGCGATAGGTGTGGCCACGATCATCGTCCACGCCCGCGAATTTAGCCTCGCCGCGGGCGAAGCCGGTTTCCGTGCGGCGATTGATGTCGATCACGCGGCCGTTGAAGATCGTCTTCGCCTTCAGCTGTTTCTGCACCACTGCCACGCCGTCGGCATGGGTGGCGCGGGCTTCGCGGAGGATCTGGCCCAGCTTGCGGGCGAGCGACAGCGTGCCATGAACCGAAGCCTTCTTGGCCACCTTGCCGGTCATCGGATAGAGCGTGATCGTCACCGATCCGCCCATTTCGATGGTGGCGGCCCGCGCGATGCGCTCGGTCCATTTGTTGTCGATCGTCTCCAGCACCAGCGCATTGCCCTTGTCGTCGGCCACCACCATCGGCGTGGCGGAGACACCATGCATGGTGAAGGTGACCATCTGCAATTCAGGATAGGCGCGGCCCATGCCGTCGCCGTCAATCACCGGAATGCCGGTCATCGCGCCGAAGACGAAGGGCACGGTGGAGTTGATGCCGCCCGCCTCGGCGCAGAGGATCGCGCCGATCTTCTTGCCCATGAAGCTTTCGAGGCGCCGGAAGGCGACCAGCACCTCCTCGCCGCTGGGGATTTTCTCCACCATCACGGTCGGCGCACCCATCATCGCGCAGGGCACCACCAGATCGTCATCCTTGACATCCTTCAGGCTGATCATCCGCACGGGCCCGTATTTGCGGATGGCCTGCTGCGCCATCAGCTTACCGATATAGGGATCGCCGCCGCCGCCGGTGCCAAGGATCGCGCCGCCGGTCGCGATATCGTCGAGATCGGCCACTTGGATCAATTCGCCGGGCAGCTTTTTCTTGGTCGCGATCTTTTTCGAGGCCTTGCTCTTCACCGGAGTCTTCTTGGCCTTCGCCTTGGAGACGGTCTTCTTCGTAGGTTTCTTAGCCATGTCTCGTCTCCCCGATCACAGGTTCAGTTCGCCGACGGCCTTCACGCGGATGCGTGTGGCATTGCCGGGCAGATAGGCCAGAGGCACGTCCTCGACGTCGACGATGGTCACGCTGTCGGCCCGCGCGCCGGCTTTCACGGCGGCCTCGATCGCCTGTTTCTTCGCGTCCTCGAGCGCGGTCTCACGGCTCGATTTGGCCAGTGTGTATATGCGATCCACCTCGCCGCTCACTTGAGCGATGGCGGCACCGACTGCGTTCGCACAGGCATAGTGCTGCGGCTTCACCACATCGAGGCTGCCGACCTTCTTGTCGACCAGGATGCTGCCGCCGCCCACCACGATCACCGGCAACGGCTCCGGCGTCAGACGCGAACGCTCGACCGCGTTCTCGGCCATCTCCAGGATCTTCGCCTTGGTCTTCTGGATCAGCGCCAGGGGCAGATGGGCGACCTTCGAGCGGTCGCCGAAATCGGCCGCGCCCGACGCGACCATGATGTCGCTGGTGGTCAGCGTCTTGCCGCCGAAGCAGAGCGCATCGGTGATCAGCTTGTAGCCGACCGAGCGCGGGCCCACGGTCACCTTGCCCGATTTGTCTTCCGCGACCAGCGAACCACCGCCCAGGCCGATGGAGAACACGTCCGGCATGCGGAAATTGGTGCGCACGCCGCCGATCTCGACGGTGGTGGTCGCCTGGCGCGGGAAGCCTTTGTGCAGCGAACCGACATCGGTGGTGGTGCCGCCGATATCGATCACGATGGCCTCCTGCACGCCCGACAGGAAGGCCGCGCCGCGCATCGAATTGGTCGGGCCGGAGGCGAAGGTCAGCACCGGGAACTTTTCGGCGAAGGCCGCGTCCATCAACGTGCCGTCGTTCTGGGTCAGGAAAAAGCGTCCCTTGATGCCTGTCTGGGTCAGCGCGTCCCGGAACGCATTCATCACC
>CAZNZI010000692.1:0-2659 GCA_964577475.1 uncultured Rhodospirillaceae bacterium | reverse complement strand
GTGATAGATGAAGAAACCGGCATAACCCAAATTCCGGAAGTAAGCGGTCGTCCTGGCAATAGCTCCCGGGCAGAGCCGCTCCACGAGTTCGACCAGCATGCGCGGGCGATTCTCCGCGATGGTTCGCCTGGCGCCTGCGATCGCCGACTCTTCATGGCCTTCGACGTCGATTTTGATGAAGCCGACGGCGCCGCTGTAAACATCATCCAGACGATCCATCGCAACCGTCAGGCTCTGGGTCGCCGGATAAGTGGCCGAGGCATCTTGCGAGACGGTCGAGCACCCTGTGACGGCCGTTCCATTGACCTGGGGGATGTACAGCGTCGCCACGCCGCCATGATCGGAAAGCGCGATCTCCTTGATCGTGACTTTGTTATCGCTGAATTTGTGCTTCAGGGCCTGCGCGAGCCACGGCAAAGGTTCGAAGGCGATCACCTGCCGCGAATACGGCTTCATGAAGTGGATATAACAGCCGTCATTGGCGCCGATATCGATCGAGTCTTGTTTCGGCCGGCACAGAAACTCTACGAAGTGGAGTTCGACTTCACCGAGCTTTTCGTAGAAGCGCCGCTCACGCCAGTTGAGCACGAATTGCGGAACGATCGAACGCAGGGCCTTGCGGCCTTCCTTCAGGAAGCTAGCACCGGTGGGCAGAGTCGCGGTCGCTTGCATGGGGTGCTCCATGACGCAGGGAAGCAGTCGTGTGCGAACTCTGGCATGGGGCTGCAATTGGATCAGAGACCAGTTTGTGGTTTCGCATGAGGGCCGAGGTTGCAGATATGGCTCTGCTCCTGGCGATCACGCTGATTTTGGCCATTTCGCTTTTTAGCCTATTGCGGGCGGGTTGGCCTATCGCTCCCGGGCGTGCGACACGGCTTTATGCCGGGCTGATGACGATTCATGCACTGATAAATCTCGTCGGCATCGATGGCGAAAGCGGGCGGCCGCATGTCGCTTTGGCCGCCGCCTATGGCAGCGCGTTGATCTACGTCGCTATCTATGGGATCGCCCTGTGGCGAAATACGCGCCGTAGCCTCCTTGCGGCAATGGCGTTGGCGCTGGGAAGCTATGGTGCACTTCTTATCTTGATGGCAATGGGACAATTTCCCTTCAGCCTGCGCATCTTTGCGATCGCCTCCGGTGTTGCGGCGATAACGCTCGCCGCCGGATGGATCGCCCGTGCGCCTGGCGGGTTCGTCCGGCAATGAAAAAGGCTGGCCGGTGACCGGCCAGCCTTTGTCGTCGCGCGATGGCCGCTTACTGGTTCTTCTTCTCGCACTGCGTGTTTGTTCCGGAGGCGTTGCCGTTCAAGCAAGACGATTTGGTGTCGCCTGAATTCATATCCTTGCTTGGGCTGGCGGTGCTGCCCGAGTTGGCATTGGCCGGTGCGCCATTCGTGCCGCCATTCGGGTTGGCCGCGGCGGCCCCTGACGTTCCGGTACCGCTCGTGGCACCGGTCGTTCCGGTACCGCTCGTCCCGCTGCCGGAGCCCGAGCTTTGCGCGTAAGCTGCGGCGGAGGCCAGAAGGGCGGCTGCGCCGATGAGGAGTGCAACTCGTTTCATGATGGTTCTCCTGAGTGGTGATCACCCTTTGCCCGACAAACGAACAGTCGCCGCGACCCGTTCCGTCGGTGGAGTTCCAATTTCCGAAATGTCACTGAAAGAAGAACGACTTTCCGCAATCGCGGCCAATCTGTGACCGCCGCCCGTCCGGACCGGGGCACGCAGGATGCAGCGCTTGCCTTACGCGGATTCCCGTTCAGCGCCGATCAAGCCGCCTGCGCGCGCGACCTCAGCCAGATGCCAATCGGCATCGCCGAAAGTCATATCGATGGCGGTGATGCGTTTCAGGTAATGACCGACGGCATATTCCATCGTCATCCCGATGCCGCCATGGAGTTGCACGGCCTCTTTGGCCAGGGCGCGTCCCGACCGGCCGATCTGGGTCTTGGCGGCGGCGATGGCCCGGCGCCGCTCGGCGGCATCGGACGAGCCTGCCATCATTGCCGCGAAGATCGCCATGCTGCGTGCCTGTTCGAGATGGACGTACATATCGACTGCGCGGTGCTGGAGCGCCTGGAAATCGCCGATGGCCCGGCCGAATTGCTTGCGGGTCTTAAGGTAGTCGACGGTCAGAGTCTGCGCGACAGTCATGGCGCCGACGGCTTCAGCGCACAGGGCGGCGATCGCTTCGTCGACCGCGTGTTCGATCGCGGGAAGAGCCGTGTCATTGCCAAGGATTTCGGCAGAAGCGCTCTCGAGTGTCACGTCGACGGCCGAGCTGCCGTCTTGCGTCGCGTAACTATGCCGCGAGACGCCAGCGGTTTTGGCGTCGACCAGGAACAGGCCAATTCCGCCTCGGTCGTGCTGGGTTCCCGATATGCGGGCCGTGACCAACAGCTTGTCGGCCGCGTCACCATGCAGGACGAGACTTTTCGTGCCATCGATTTTCCAGGCCGTACCGGACTGGACGGCGCGCGTGACGACGTCGCAGAGGTCATAACGCGACTGCCGCTCCATCTGGGCGAGGGCCAGCTTCAAAGAGCCATCGGCCACCTTGGGCAATAGGGCTGTCTGCTGGGCGGGGCTGGCCGCACGACGCAGTGTAGCGCCGGCCGCAGCCCGGTGCGCTCCCAGATCCGCTGCCCGGCCACCGCGA
>CAZNZI010000691.1:0-11820 GCA_964577475.1 uncultured Rhodospirillaceae bacterium | reverse complement strand
TGGCGCATGGCGGCCTCCATGGCACGGCGATGCGACTCATAGAAGGGATGGGCGGTCTCAGCCATGGGACACATCTCTAACACAAATGGGCCGCGGCAAACATCCGCGACCAGACCTTCAACTGATGGGCGCGGCCGGCACCATCGGCTTCGGGAAAACCCCGAATTTTCCCAGGCTCGTCTCCGTTCGAAGGAGTCGATCGTCTCGCTGCCTTCGGCAGCGCGCCCTGCGGCGGGCTGACACCGTCGATCGCGACCCCCGCTATTTCGCCGACGGCTTCTGTGCCTTGGCGGGGGCCGCCGATTTGATATGGGTGGTGATGCCGGTGTCCCATTGCTCGACCAGCTTCGTCTGCTTGCCCTGGAGATTGCCTTTGCGCCGCCGCAGGCTGCTGGCGATGAAGGCAGCGGTGACGGCGGGCATGGCGAGATAGAGGAACCAGCCCAGCGCCGCCGCGGCATAGGACACCAGGATCGGCACCACCGTGCGCAACTGCGCGGAGGCGTAGCTCATACCGTGATTCCCCGACCACAGATCGAGCAGCCAATAGGACAGGCCGGCGAGATTCATCCAGCCCACCGAAATCCAGACACCCTTTTCCTTGTACCCGGCGATGACGGCGCCGGCGGTCGGCAGCATGCCGAGCGCCAGCAGCGGCAGCGACTCGTAGGAGTAGATCGCGATCAGGCCGAGCATGCAGACCGAGAGCACGATCTTGACGAGCGGATTGATCAGCGGGCGGTCGGCCTCCGCGCGTGCGATCCGGGCTTTGGCGGCGACGGTGCTCATCACCGTTTCCACGTCGCGATGGCCAGCACCACCAGGAGGGCGATGCCCATCGAGACCAGCGCCGATGCGCGCCGGGCGGCGTTGGCCGCGCGGCCTCTATGGTCGGCCAGTTCCTTGTCGATATCGGCGATCTCGCCGGCCATCTGATGCCAGGACTCGCTCGCCTGCTCATAGCCGATCCGGTCCTTGGCGCGCTGGTCCGGATCGTCGAGCAGACGGAACAGCGCCACCACATCGCCCGCCGCGGCCGGTTCGGCGATGTCGCGTTCGAGATCGCGACGACGACGCTGGCTCTTGTAGCCGTTGAGGATCGGCCGCACCAGGCCCACCACCAGCCCCGCGAGGTTCGGCAGGGCTTTCGGCCCCAGCCGCCATTGCAGGCTGGCCAGCAGATTGAGCATGCCCAGCGCCGACTTCTCGGGGGACGAGTCGGACATTTCGCTGAGCTGCCGGTCGATGTCGAAGGTGGCATGCGCGCCGGCGAAGGCAGCGATGTGGCGGTCGATCGGCCAAGCCTTCTTGTCGGCCGTCTTGGCCGCCGCGTCGAGTGCGGGCAACAGCGCCTTGATCTCGGAGACGAACGACGCCGCCACCAGCGGACTCTGGCACGGAACCGATTCGTTCATCGCATAGAGCACCCGCTCGACCCCGTTGCCCAGCGACGGCTTGTTGAGATAGTCGCCCATCGTCCGGATCTTGGTCCTGAGCGCGGTCTCGTCGTCGGATGGGTCCTCATGCACCTCGTTCCACGCCTTCTGCACCTCGGACCGGAACAGGCGCGTCAGGATATTGACGTCGGACCCGTTGGCCATGGTCATCGCCAGCAGGGGCCCGAGCCCGTCCGGGTTGGCGGCCACGGTGCGGTAGCGGATCGGCGCGAGCGGATCGAGGATCAGGCAGATCTTGCAGAGCATCACGTCGTCGGCGATGCGCTTGTCGATCGCGCCGCCTTTCCGCTCGTCGACCACCCGCCCGACGCGGTCGGCCATCTCCTCCATGTCGAGCGCCCGCTTGAGCCATTGTTCGAGCCCGCCGGACGACACTTCCGCGATCGCCGCATCCCAATTGGCGCAGAAGGCGATGGCCAGTTCGCGCACACCGAAATATTCGGCACCGGCGAACTCATAGCCACGCTCGGCCCGCCGGTCGAACTTCGACTGCGTGCCCGGCCGCCGCTTGCCGGCGATCCAGTCGTCGAGGGCATACTGGTTCCAGCGCAGCTTGGGGTCGTCGCTCAGCAGGCCGCGGATCATCTCGATCAACTGAACCGGGATGCGTTCGGCGCCGACGACGGCCTGGTAACTGCCGTCCGCAATCTTCGACCGGATGATCTCTTGCGGCGTGACGCCGGCCCGCGGATTGCGCCCCAGCAGGAGGATCGCCAGCGATACGCCGAGCGCATAGAGATCGTTGGCGGCAGTCCCGTTGCCGCGCCCGGCCGATTGCGTGAGGGCCGATTCGATCGTTTCGACCACCGCCGGCTGGTCGAAGCCGGGCGGCGCGGCCGTACAGTCGCCCAGGACGATGGCCGACCGGTCGGGTGTGACCCAATACATGTTGGTGGGCCGGATCGCGCGGTGGGTCAGCTTGTGCTTGGCCAAAGTGCGCAGCGCCTCGCTGATCGGCACCACCACCTTCTTGACGAAGTCGGCGCCGTCGACGCGGGCGAACTCGCTGTTGATGGCGGTCATGACGCGCCCGCCGATGGGCCGCTCGTAGACGATCGCCATCGCCCTGCGGCCATAAGGCGCCCAATCGACGACGCCATATTCGACCAGGGTCATCAATCCGCGCGATTCGACTCCCTTGAGCGCGCGCAAGGCATCGAGACGGCACGGCACCGCGGGATCGACGATCAGCGCGAACAGCGATTTCGCAATGCCATGGATGTCGGTGGCGGCGAAGGCCTGCGCCGTGCCGGTCGAGAATTCGGGGATCGGATCGGCCGTGATCCGGTAGCGCTCCCTGAGCACGGCCGGCCGTTGCGCGTCGTTCTGACCTGTATCTGTCATCTAGAGACCAGTGCCGCGGCTTTGCCGCTCTTGGCGTGACGAACTTCTCTCGCAACTTAGCAGCGCCGATTCCGGCGTGCCAATACTCCACAGATGTTAAAGCACAGAAATCTGCGCACTATATGCGGCGACCGTCACAGCCAGTGCTCAGGCTTTGTGCAATAAGAAAGCGTGGCGTGGCGCCTGTTCGTGTGAAGTTCGTCACACCACATCTTGCTCGGTGGAACCGCACAGGTCACTTCTTTCGACCGCCCACCATACGTACCATCGAGAGCAAGAACGGCATCAACGACGCGATTTTCTACTCACTGCTTTTGCGTATGGCGAAGTCGAGCACACACATACCGAAGTCTATGTAGATATAACCATGTCTGACGAACCGCTCATCTCCGACACGTTGTGGACTTCCATTTCCGCCAAGCCCGCGGCTCCTGCCCCGGCGCCGGAAATGCCCGTGCAACAGGCACAAGCCCCCGCTACGATCGCGGCCGTGCAGCCAGAACCGCCGCAACAACCGACCGCTCGGAACGAGGCCGATGCGCGCCAGGAGGTGATCCGCCAATTGCGCGGCCCCGTCGCGCAGACCTTCAAGCGGCTGATGCCCGAACTGGCGAACGCTGCCGACCCGTATCGCGCGATCCTGGGCAACGCCCATACGCTCGACCGCGCCATCCGCATCTTCGAAAGCCGCCGCGATGCCTTCGCGCAGTTCCTCGTCAGCGAGATGGGGCAGCCGGTCAGCGACGATGCGATGCCCCTCTTCTGCGGCCGCTCCGTCAACGATGTCACCGCGATGGCCGTGCGCTCGGGGATGCGCGCCTATGCCGAGCAGCATTTCACCGGCACGAAGCGGGTGGTGCTCGAAGGCGAGACCGCGACCGAAGCCAAGCGCAACAAATGGGTCGGCGCCATCGCCGTCATGTTCCGCCAGCGCCACGGATACGATGCACGCAAATCGGCAACCGCGGTCGAGCGCTTCTACAATGCGATCAAGGACCACCTGAACTACGGCTGGCAGGTGCCGTTCTTCCCGATCTACTGCGAAATTCCCGCCGATATGTTCGAGAAGATGGGCGCCGCGATCGCGCGGCTCGACGATCTCGACAAGCTGCGCCGCCTGGCGCAGATGAACAACCAGGACGTCACCAAGGCCCAGGACGTCATGCGCGACCCGCTGCTGGCCCAGGAGATGATGGCGAACAACGCGCTGGCCAGCCGCTCGATCAGCCAGATGACCGGCCCCGAGTTCAAGACCGTCAGCGAAGGCCTCGCCAATATCGATCCCAAGAAGAAGTGGGACATCTTCGCCAATACGCTGACCGCGCTCCAGCTCGGCAAGGACCGCCGCATCAGCCAGGCCGATATCGCTGCCCTCGCCCAGCACCTCGACATCCTCAACGAATATGCCGTGCGGATCATTTTCGAGCTGAAGCTGGGCCGCGAGCAGTTCGCCAATTTCCTCGAGACCGCCGCCAAGGCGCTGGGCAAGCGGCTCTTCATGGCGCTGTTCGGCCCGATCCCCTTCTTCGGCCTCGACGATGCGGCCGCGCGGGTGCGCAAAACCTATGTTGGTTTCGTCGAGACCACGCTGAAGGGGCTGGTGGGCGCGGTGCAGAAACTGGCGGCCAAGTTCAGCCATTCGGCGCCCGAACTCGTCTCCGAATGTCTCGCGCTGGTCTGCGAAGCACGCAAGGGCAGCATCGAGATCGAACTCGACAAGCTGGCGCCCTTGATCGTCACCAGTTAGCGGTCACGCCGTCAGCTGCGTGACCACCTTGGTGTTGAAATAGGCATCGAGCGCCTCCGAACCGCCTTCGCTGCCGAATCCCGAATCCTTGATCCCGCCAAAGGGCAGTTCCGGCAGACCCAGAGTCTGGTGGTTGATCGCCACCATCCCGCTTTCGATCTGCTGGCCGAGCCTGGCGACCGTCTTCACCGACCCTGAATAGGCATAGGCCGCGAGGCCGTAATCGAGCCGGTTGGCCTCCTCGATCGCCTCGTCGTGATCCTTGAACGAATTGATGATGGCGAGCGGGCCGAAAGGCTCCTCGTTCATGATTACCGCCGAGACCGGCACATCGGTCACCACGGTGGGTTCGAAGAAGAACCCCTCATTGCCGATCCGCTTGCCGCCGGTGCGCAGTTGGGCACCTTTCGATACGGCATCGGCGACGAAAGACTCCATCGCCTCGACGCGGCGCAGATGGGCGAGCGGGCCCATGGTCGTCGCGGGATCAAGTCCGTCGCCGACCTTCATCGCCCGCGCGGCGCCGACGAATTTCTCGACGAAGGGCGCATAGCTCTTCTGCTGCACCAGGATGCGCGTCGGTGCCACGCAGATCTGGCCGGCGTTACGGTATTTCTGCATCGACAGATTCTTGACGGCCAGGTCGAGATCGGCATCGTCATAGACCAGGGCCGGCGCATGGCCGCCGAGTTCCATGGTGATGCGCTTCATGTGTTCGCCCGCCAGCGCGGCCAATTGCTTGCCCACCTTGGTCGAGCCGGTGAAGCTGACCTTGCGGATGACCGGATGCGGAATCAGATAGGACGAAATCTCGCCCGGATCGCCGAACACCAGGTTGATCACGCCGGCCGGCACGCCGGCCTCGGCGAAGGCGCGCACCAGTTCGGCGCAGGAGGCCGGCGTGTCTTCCGGCCCTTTCAGGATGATCGTGCAGCCGGTGGCGAGCGCACCGGAAATCTTGCGCACGGCCTGGTTGATCGGGAAGTTCCAGGGCGTGAAGGCGGCGACCGGACCCACCGGCGCCTTGATCACCATCTGCTGCACGCCGTCGGCCCGCGCGGGAATGATGCGGCCATAGGCACGGCGGCCTTCCTCGGCGAACCAGTCGATCATGTCCGCGCCCGACATCGCTTCCATCTTCGCTTGGGCGAGCGGCTTGCCCTGTTCGAGCGTCATGATGCGGCCGACCGCTTCGGCGCGGCTGCGCAGAATCGTGGCGGCCTGGCGCATGATGCCGTAACGCTCGAAGGCCGAGACCTTGCTCCAGGTCTTGAAGGCGCGATCGGCGGCGGCGAGGGCTTTGTCCAGATCGGCCTTGCCCGCCTTGGCGACGACACCGATCTTGCCGCCCGTGGCCGGATTGATCACATCGATGGATGCCCCGTTTGAGGCCTTGCCCCACGCGCCGTCGATGAACAGTTGAACATCGGAATAAGCCGCCGTTGCACCCTGTTCCCGATCCAGAACCGCGGTCGACATGCTTTGGGCCTCCCAATCGATATTGGCCGATGTGAAAATATGGTCTAGCTCAAGTAGTACGGGGCCCGGTCCCGCACAAGAGCCCTCACCTCAGCCCTGCATCCACCGTAAGGCATTGCTTGGTGACCATGCCGCTGTCGTCGGCGGCCAGGAACAGGGCCACCCGGGCGATATCCTCGGCCACCAGCACCCGCTTGATGCCCTGGCGCTTCACGATGGCGGCGATGTCGTCGTCATTCAGCCATAACCGCCGCTGCCGCTCGGTGATGACCGCGCCGGGGGCGATGGCGTTGACGCGGATATTGTCCGCGCCGAATTCGTTGGCAAGACTGTGGGTCATCCCCACCACCGCGGCCTTGGCGCTGGAATAGACCGCCATGCGATAACCGCCCGCCATCCAGGCGATCGAGCTGAAATTGATGATCGACCCCTTGCCCAGTTTCCGCATCTGCTTGCGCGCCGCCTGGGCGGCGAAGAACTGGTGGCGCAGATTGACGCTCATCGACCTGTCCCAATACTCGACCGTGACATCGTCGATCTCGTGGCGGTCGTCATTGGCGGCGTTGTTGACCAGCACGCCGATCGGCCCGACTTCCCGCTCGACCTGCGCCATCGCGGCCTGGAGCGCCGGGATATCGGTCAGGTCGCACCGCCTGAACCACGGCGCGTGGGCGCAGCCGGCCAGGCTCGCCACCAGCGCGTCGGACGCCTCGACGGCGATATCGATGAAGGCGACCCGCGCGCCATTCTCGGCAAAGGCCTGCACCATCGCCGCGCCGATCCCCGATCCGCCGCCGGTGATGAAGACGACACGGTCCTTCAGGCTGGGATAGCGCGCCAGCTCCATGATCACATCCGTCAGTGTTGGTTGATGAGTTGCTCGGAGGTCGGGTCGAACAGGCAGACCTTGCCCATATCGATGCCGAGCGAAACGCGCTCGCCGACTTTCGGTGCCGCATCGGGCGGAAAAGTCGTGATCACCTCGCGATCGCCGAGGCGGACCAGCACCATCGTCTGCGCGCCGGTCGGCTCGACCACTTCCACGGGCGCCTCGAAGACGCCGATCTCGCGCCCGTCGCCATTGCCCGCCTTATGAGGGACCACGTTCTCCGGCCGCGCGCCGAGGACGACCTTCTGCCCGGCCGATACCATGCGCGCGCAATTGGGCGACAACGGCAGCGCCGCCCCGCCCGCCGCCAGGCTGACAGCCAGGCGCCCATCCACGAAGGCGATCTCGCCGGGCAGGAAATTCATCGCCGGCGAGCCCATGAAGCTCGCCACGAACATATTGGCCGGACGGTTGTAGATCACCTGCGGCTCGGCGAACTGCTGCACGGCGCCCTGGTGCAGCACCGCGATGCGCGAAGCGAGCGTCATCGCCTCGACCTGATCATGGGTGACATAGACCGTGGTCTTGCCCAGGCTCTGATGCAGCTTCTTGATCTCGGTGCGCATCTCCACGCGCAGTTTGGCGTCGAGGTTCGACAGCGGCTCGTCGAACAGGAACAGCAAGGGCTCGCGCACCAGCGCCCGGCCCATGGCGACGCGCTGGCGCTGGCCGCCCGAAAGCTGCCCCGGCTTCCTGTTGAGCAGCATGTCGATATGGAGCAGCGACGACACGCGGGCGACGGCCGCATCGCGTTCGGCCTTGGGAACGCCGCGCGATTCCATGCCGAAAGTGATGTTCTCGCGCACGCTCATGGTCGGGTAGAGCGCATAGGACTGGAACACCATCGCGATGTTGCGGTCCTTGGGCGGTACGGTGTTGACCACCTTGTCGCCGATGCGGATTTCGCCTTCGGTCACGGTTTCGAGTCCGGCGATCATCGCGAGCAAAGTGGATTTGCCGCATCCGGACGGACCGACCAGAACGACGAATTCGCCGGTCTCGACCTCGAGATTGACCGATTTGAGCACCTCGATCGGACCGAAGCGCTTGGTCAGGCGGCGGACGCTGAGTGAGGCCATGGCTCTACTTGATTGCTCCCTGAGTCAGACCGCGCATGAAGTACCGGCCGCCGAAGAAATAGATCAGCAACGGAGGCAGCGCGCCGATCAGCACGGCCGCGCTTTCCACGTTGTAGTAATGGACCGACGTCCCGGCCACTGTCAGACCGATCAGCGCCGCCGTGATCGGCTGGCCCGAGCCCGACGAGAAGACGATGGCGAACAGGAATTCGTTCCAGATGCCCGTGAACTGCCAGATCACCGTGACGATCAGGATCGGTGGCGAGAGCGGGAGCACGATCTTGCGGAAGATCCGCCAGAAGCCGGCGCCGTCGATGCGCGCCGCCTTGATCAAATCCTCGGGGATGCTGACATAGTAGTTGCGGCAGAAGAGCGTCGTGAAGCTGAGTCCCTGGACGCAATGGATCAGCACCAATCCGCCGATCGTGTTGGTGAGCCCGAAGGTGCCGAGTGTCATCGCCCAGGGCAGCAGCACCATCTGGCCGGGCATGAAGACGCCCAGCGTGATGATGTTGAACAGCGTCTCCGATCCCTTGAAGCGCCACATCGAAAGGACATAGCCGTTCAACGCGCCGATCAGGGTCGAGATGATGGTCGCCGGGATGGTCATCTCCAGCGAGTTGTAGAAGAAGGGCGCGATGCCGTTGCACCCGCCGCTGACGCAGAACTTGTTCCAGACCACATTCCAGTGATCGAGCGAGAAAGCCAGCGGAATGGCGATCAATCCGCGATGGCCGATATCGTCGAGATCGCGGAACGAGTTCATGACGATGATGGCGAGCGGCAGGATCGAATAGAGCGCCACGACGGTAAGAAGCACGTAAACCGTAATCCGCGCGCGGCGGTAGCGCCAGCCGGCTACGGTGGCCATCGGATCGTACGCGGCCAGTTCAGCCACGGATCACCTCGCGGCGGCTGCGCAGGTTGCGCCAGATGCCGTATGGCACCAGGACCACGGCCAAGGCCAGCAGGATCATGATCGCGCCCGACGCGCCCAGCGCCATCTGGCCGCGCTGGAACATCAGGTCATAAACATAGATGGCCGGCACCTGGGTCGAGAGGCCGGGGCCGCCGGTGGTGAGCGACTGGACCAGATCGAAGGTCTTGATCGCGAATTGCAGCAACACCACCAGAACGGCGATGAAGATCGGCCGGATCGACGGGATCAGGATGCGGCGATAGATGCGCGCCATGCTGGCGCCATCGATCTGGGCCGCCTTGATCAGGTCGGGATCGACCGAGCGGAGGCCCGCCAGGAACAGCACCATGCAAAAGCCTGCATGGTTCCAGATACCGGAGATGACCACCGTGTAGATGGCAAGATCGCGGTCGGCAATCCAGGCGAAATGGAACCCCATCCAGCCCAGATGGTGCATCATCGATTCGATGCCCGAGGTGGGATTGAAAATCCAGCGCCACACCGTGCCGGTGACCACGAAGGAGACCGCGACCGGGTAGAGATAGATCGTGCGCCACAGCGCCTCGGCGCGGACCCGCTGGTCGATCAGGATCGCCAATGCGAGGCCGATGATCGATGTGCCGATCACATAGAGCGCACCGAAGACGAAGAGATTGGTGTAGGCGATCGTCCAGCGGTGGTTCTGCCAGAGTTCGCCATAGTGCCGAAAGCCGACCAGCTTGTAGTCGGGCAGCAGCGACGAGTTGGACAGCGAAATCCAGATCGTCCAGGCCGAGAAGACGAACACGTAGAGAAACGTCGCGAGCAGCGACGGCGTCAGGATGATCTGGGGCAGCCAGCGCCCCAGGCGGTCGCGCATGCCGACGCGCGGCTGATCCTCGTCGCGGGCGGCAGATGCGGATGTGGACATCGCAGCTTGACCGGATGATGGAACCGGCCGCCGGGAAAGGTCCGGCGGCCGGTCCGTTATGGATTACTGCTGCGCTTCGACGGCGTCAGCCAGTTTCTTGACCACATCCTTCGAGGGCGTGCTCGGATTCGCCTCGAATTCGGTGATCACTTCCATCATCGCGCCGCGGTACTTCTGCAGCACGGTCATGTTGTGGGCCATGCTGCGGACCAGCGTGCCGGCCTTGATCGAGTCTTGCAGATCCTTCTGCGAGGTCTGCTGACAGGGGTTCCAGCCCGCGCCGCTGAGATCGACGTCCAGGCGCGCCGGGATCGAACCCTTGGCCTGGTTGAAGATCACCTGGAACTCCTTCGACATGATCAGATGCGCGAGCAGCTTCTGACCGGAGATGTAGTCGGGATCCTTCTGGGTGAAGAACACGACCGAGTCGGCGTTCAGGATGAAGCCGGGCTTGCCGTCGTCCTGCGGCGCGCGCGTGCAGAGATAGTCTTCGCCGTATTTGAACTTGGCGGCATTGAGCGTGCCGATCGACCAGTCGCCCATGATGTAGAAGCCCGATTCGCCCTTCGCCATCATGTTGAGCGCCGCGTCCCACTCACGGCCCTGGCGGCCGTTATCGGCGTAGCTGAGCAGAATGCGGTACTCGTCGAAGGCCTTGGCCATGCCGTCGCTGGCCAGCGCCTTCAAATCGCCCTTCACGAAGGCGTTGCGGAACAGCTCCTGATCCATCCCGTAGACGATCGTCTCGAAGAAGGTGGCGTCGATCCAGTCGGCCGCGGCATAGGCGACCGGCACGGCGATGCCGGCTTTCTTCAGCTTCTCGCAGTCTTCGTTGAATTCGGCCCAGGTCTTCGGCATTTCCTTGATGCCGGCCTTGTCGAGCGCCTTCTTGCTGCCCCACAGCCAGTTGATGCGGTGGATGTTCATCGGCGCGGCGACCCAGTTGCCCTTCGGCTTCATCACCGGGAGCAGTTCGGGGGCGACAACCTTGTCCCAACCTTCCTCGGTCGCGAGCGCATCGAGATTGGCGGTCTTGCCCGTCTCGTTCCACTCGGCGATCTCGGGGCCCTTCAACTGCACGGCGGGCGGCGCATTGCCGGCCACCACGTCGGAGCGCAGCTTGGCCAGCGTGTTGGCGGTGTGTCCGGCGATCGAGGTCGCCTGCCACTTGCCGCCGGCGGCGGTGAACATGTCGCCCAGCTTGGCGATGGCTGCCGCGTCGGACCCGGTGTCCCACTGCGACAGGAAATTCGTCTTGGGTTCGGCCTGTGCCGCCGACGCAACCAGTCCAATGCTCAGCGACAGCACAGCGATCGCCGCGCAACCACGCATTCTCATGTTGCTTCCTCCCTGGTGAAATTGGTCCACCCTGCCGTCAGCGGCGGGTAGTACTCATCTCGTTTTGTCGTTTGAACTACCATACAACATACCAGTTGAGCCCCACAAGTTGACCCCGGGCCCGGGGGTCTCGTCTCAATCGCTCCTTTGGTATCCGGTCAATCGCTCCTTTGTATCCGCTACACTTTCATTTCATCGCCCAGCTCACTTCATGGCCTGGCGGGCCGCGTCGAGCGCGGCGCGTCCGCCGCCGGCCAGAAGCTCGAGATCGGAGGTCACCAGCATCAGCTGAACGCCGCGGGCGATCTCCTTCTTCATGCCCGCGGGCGGCGTGTTCACGCCGAGGCAGATCGGCAGGCCCTTGGCCGCCGTCTTGGTCATGATCGTATCGAGTGCGCCCTTCACCGTCGGGTGATCTTTTTGACGCAGCAGCCCCGCCGTGCCGGAAAGATCGTTCGGGCCGATACAGATGGCGTCGATGCCGGGCACCGCCAGGTACTCATCGAGCACGCCGACCGTGGCGATGTCCTCGATCTGTGGCATGACGAAGATCGCGTCATTGGCGGTGGCCACATAAGCGTCGATGTCGCGATAATAGTTCGACGCGCGGCGCGGGCCGAAGCCGCGCCGCCCGACCGGCGGGTAGCGGCAGGCGGCG
>CAZNZI010000690.1:0-1626 GCA_964577475.1 uncultured Rhodospirillaceae bacterium | reverse complement strand
TCAGCCGCCGCGCGACGGTCTTGACCGTCAGCGCGCGCCGGTCGCGGATCAGGTCGAGGGCGCAAGCGATGATGCCGAGCGCCACCAGGAGGCCCGCCGTTCCCGGCTTCAGGCCCTGCTCGATCTGCGCGAAGGACAGCGCGGCGAAGGCGACGAACTCGCCCTGGGGGATCAGGATGACGCGGGTGACGGCAAAGACCAGCACCAGCGCCACGGCCAGCAGGGCATAGATCGCGCCGTTGACCAGCCCGTCCTGCACCAGGGAAATGACGATGACGGGGTCCATGGCACCAACCCGGTGTTCGTCATTCCCGCGCAGGCGGGAATCCAGAGCCGTTTCCCGTGTGGCCCTGGACCCCCGCCTTCGCGGGGGTGACGACTGAGAGGTCGAGAGGTTCGGATGTCATTGCGAGGAGCGTAGCGACGAAGCAATCCAGAGTCATGGGTGATCCTGGATTGCTTCGCTCCGCTCGCAATGACGGTTCGGTCTACTGAATCAGCTTGAACGCGCCGTTTTCGACCTTCATCACCAGCGCCGAGCGCTGATCATACCCGCAGTGATCGGTCGGGCTCATGCTGAGCAGGCCGTTGTTGAGATAGAGTTCCTTGGTCGCCTCGATCGCGTCGCGGAGCGCGGCGCGGAATTCGGGCGTGCCGGGCTGGCCCTTCTTCAGCGCCGCCGGAACCGCGGCCGCGACGATGTTCATCCCGTCGACCATATGGGCGGCGAAGATGGCGGGCGGCGCGCCGTCATTGGCGGCCTTGTACTTGGCGATGAAGTCGAACGCGACCTTCTTGAAGGGATTGCTGTCGGGCAGTTGGTCGGCCACCACGAAGGGCTCGGCCGAGATCACCGTGCCTTCCACATCCTTGCCGCCGGCCTTGATGAAGCCGGGCGAGGCGACGCCGTGGGTCTGGAAGATCTGGCCCTTATAGCCGCGGTCGCGCAGTTCTTTCTGCGGCACTACGGCGGGCGTGCCCGAGGCGGCAATGAACACTGCATCCGGTTTGGCGGCGATCAGCTTCAGCACCTGGCCGGTGGTGCTGGTGTCGGTGCGCGCATAGACTTCGCTGTCGACCTCCTTCATGCCGTTGGCCGGCAGTTCCTTGGCCATCTCCTTGGCCCAGGTCTCGCCATAGGCATCGTTGAAGCCGATGAAGCCGACCGTCTTGATCTTTTGCGCGGCCATGTACTTGGCCAGCGCGACGGCGCCGATATGGTCGGTCGGCACGATCTTGAACACCCATTTGCGCTTCTCGTCGACCGGATCGACCAGCTGCGAACCGGCGGTCGGCGCCAGCAGCGGCGTCTTCGACTCGGCGGCGATGTCGACCAGCGGCAGCGTGGTGAAGGTGAGGGTCGAGCCCATGATCACATCGACCGTGTCCTCGGTCACCCGCGTGCGGACGTTGGTGGCCGACTTGGTGGCGTCGGAGGCATCGTCCAGCGCGATGTACTGCACCTTCTGGCCGGCGATCTCCTTGGGCAGCACCGGCACCGCCTTCATCTCGGGCGTGCCCAGAATGGCGCCGGCGCCGGTGGCGCTGGCGGTGATGCCGACCTTGATGTCGGCGGAAGCAGAGCCGGCGGCGCTCAGCGACAGAGCCGCAGCCAGGACAATAACG
>CAZNZI010000689.1:0-2728 GCA_964577475.1 uncultured Rhodospirillaceae bacterium | reverse complement strand
GGAACGGCCAGGCTCCATCCTCTGTTATCGGTCAAAACGCGGTGTTGCATCTCATCACCGATGACATCTACATCGACATCAAGATGACTGCCTGGACTTCGAGCGGGGGCGGTGGCTTCAGCTATGTGCGTTCTACCCCGGCAGCCGGGCCCCCGGCCGAAGGAGTGGCAACAGAGTTCTACCATCCGGACTTCGATCACTACTTCATTACCGCCGATCCGGCGGAAACCGCCAACCTGGCCGCGGGCAACCTGCCGCCCTGGGTACCTACGGGTAAGACCTTCAAAGTTTGGACTGGCGCGGGTACCAACATCACCAACGTCTGGCGCTTCTTCAGCGCGTCCTTCGCGCCGAAGAGTAGCCATTTCTACACCAACAACCCGACCGAAGCCGCCGGTCTGATTGCGGGTAACGTTTGGACGCTGGAAGACCCGAATGCCTTCTATATGATGGCTTCGCCCGATGGTAACTGCAGTTCCGGCTCCATACCTTTGTATCGCTTGTACAACAACGGTATGGGCGGGGCGCCGAACCATCGCTATACCATCGATTCGGCGACGCGCACGCAGATGATCGGCGCGGGTTGGATCCCGGAAGGCAACGGAGCGGACGGCGTATTCGCCTGTGTGCCGCAGTCCTGACGCTACTGCAACGGCGATTGCGTGGCGTGCGGCAATAGCGGCCACCGCGCAATCGCCCAGCATCGCAGGTCGCTGCCATCGCTGGTCGCTATGAGCATTGCTGTCGAAGACTGCCGCCTCGGCCGCCGCACACGCGGCATCCGAGGTGTGCGATAGCGCCGGTTGGCGCCTATGAAAACGGGGCGGACGCACCAAGGCGGAACTTAGCTGGCACCAAATCAGGGCAATCGCGCGGCATCCGTCGTGGCGCGACGATCAAAACTCCATATCGAGTTCTTCGATTTCCTCCGGCTCCGCCGCCGCCGCCGCTGTCCATTCGATCATCTCGGGCATCTCGCGTATCGCCCGGCTGTAAGCGCTGCAGCGGCGATCGAGCTTCACGTCATAGGTCACGAAGCGGGTGACGACCGGCGCGTACATCGCATCGGCCATGCCGCGCTCGCCGAATAGAAACGGACCGCCGTACTTGGCGAGGCACTCCGACCAGATCTCGGTAATGCGCTCGATATCGGCCTGCGCCCGGGCGAACACCTTGTAACCGGAAAAGACGCGCTTGAGATTCATCGGCAAGGCCGAGCGCAGATTGCCGAAGCCCGAATGCATTTCACCGCAGATCGCGCGGCAATGCGCACGCGCTTCGCGCTCGATCGGCAGGAGCCCGCTCTTGGGCCGCAGCTCGTGCAGATACTCGGCGATCGCCAGGGTATCCCAGACCTTGATTCCCTCGTGCGTCAGGCAGGGAACCAGGATCGACGGCGAAAGCAGCAGCAGCTCCTTGCGTACGTTCTCGTCGTCGGGCGGGACGGCGATCTCTTTGAACGGGAGGCCCGAAAAACGTACCAGCAGCCAGCCACGTAAGGACCACGAGGAATAGTTCTTGCTGCTGATCGTCAGCGTTGCTGTCTTGGCCATGAAGCATCCTCCTCGATGCCCGAATCCTGGCAGGTGGTGGGCGGCAGTGAAGTACGCAAGTCACGTGCCATGCCGGCTGCGCCGCATCCGCCAAGACGCCCGGCTCGTTTGGGGCGCGGCGCCGTTGCGGATGTCGAGGTCCGACCATGCTCTATCAAGCTTACCAAGCGCATAGCGATTTCGCCGAACCCTGGCGGCATCTCGCCCAAGCGTCGCTACCGGCGCTCAACCTGGCGGTCGCGGGGCCGATCACACCCGGCGGGGTGAGGGAGCTGGCGGCGCTGGCCGAAGTCTGGGCGCTGGCCAAGCTGACGCATCGCCGGCCGGCGTTCGGGATCGGCGAGGTTATGGTCGGCGACCGCCCGATCGCCGTACAGGAGGAAGTGGTTCAGCGCGGCCCCTTCGGCGCCCTCCTTCGCTTTCGCAAAGCGATGAACCAACCCGGGCCGCGGGTCCTGATCGTCGCGCCGATGTCGGGCCATTTTTCGACTCTGTTACGCGAAACGGCGCGCACCATGCTGGCCGATCACGATGTCTACGTCACCGACTGGTACAACGCGCGCGACGTGCCTCTGGCCGCCGGAGATTTCGGCCTCGACGAGTACATCGCGCATCTGATCGACTTCATCGGTGCGCTGGGACCGGGCGCGCATGTGGTGGCCGTCTGCCAGCCTTGTGTGGCCGCGCTGGCGGCGACCGCGCTCATGGCGGAAGATGGACATCCGGCCACACCGGCGAGCCTGGCTCTGATGGCGGGACCGATCGATTGCCGCGTCTCCCCCACTCAAGTCAATCAGCTTGCGACCGAGCGCTCCATCGCCTGGTTCGAACGCAATCTGATCAGCGTCGTGCCGTTACGCTTCCCCGGCGCATTACGGAAGGTGTATCCCGGCTTCTTGCAGCTCAGTGCGTTCATGAATATGAATCTCGAACGCCACATCCATGCCTTCAAAGCTTATTACAAAGATTTGATCGACGGTGAAACCGAGCGCGCCGAGGTCACGCGGCGTTTTTACGAAGAATACTTCGCGGTGGCCGATCTGCCGGCGAAGTTCTATCTCGACACCGTGCGGCAGATCTTCCAGGAATACGCGCTGGCCAAGGGCAAGCTGCGCTTTCGTGGTCGTTTAGTCAAACCGAGCGAAATCCGCCGTACCTTTCTATTGACCGTGGAA
>CAZNZI010000688.1:0-2806 GCA_964577475.1 uncultured Rhodospirillaceae bacterium | reverse complement strand
TGAATCACGAAGCCGACAGCCGCCAGGGCGAGGCAGGCGGGGAGACCGAATGATCCGCCGATCAGCGCACCCAGTCCCGCGCCCAGAGGCCGCGCGCCGAAAGTGGCGACGGTGAGGATGGCCGAAACGCGGCCCAGCAGGCGCTGCGGCGTGACAAGCTGGCGCAAGGTGGTCGTTCCGATCGTCCAGAGAATCGGACCTGCGCCAATCAGGAAGAAACTGACCATCGCCAGCGCCATCGACGGCAGCCAGATCGTCGCCACCATCGCCAGCGCGGCGCACATGCCGGCCAGCGGGCCGATGGCGATCACCACGCCGAAGGGCAGCCGCCGCATGATCCAGCCCGCCGAAAGGGCAACCGCCACCATTCCCGCGCCATAGGCGCCCATGGTGATGCCGATCTGCGAGGCGGAGAGACGGAGGATATGGACTGCATAGGGCACGAACACCGCTTGCTGCACGAAGAAGGCGATGTTGAACCCGACCGCCGTCAGCAGGATCGGCCGCAGCAGCCGGTGCGAAAAGACGAAGCGGCCGCCATCGGCGATGTCCTGGATCGGATGACGCGGCGGCAGCGCGGGCCGCGGCGGTTCGCGCAGGCCGGTGAGCAAGCTGACCGCGCCGCCCGACAGAATCGCGGCCAGCGCGAAAGCGGGCACGATGCCGATCCACCCCACGAGCGCGCCGCCCAGTGCCGGCCCCGCGGCATAGGCGGCGCTGCGCACCAATTCGAGACGGCTATTGGCGACGGTCAATCCGTCGCGCGCGACCAGGGACGGTACCAGCGACGGTGCGGAGACGCTGTAGGCAACGGTGCCCGTGGCGCCGAGAAAGCCGAATATCGCCAGCAGCGCAATGCTGAGCATATGGGTCTCGGCGCCGATCAGGATGCCGACGAAGGCCATGACGCGCAGCGCCTCGCCCACCGCCATCAGCCGCCGGCGTGGCGTGCGGTCGGCGAGAAGCCCTGCGGGAATGGCAAGCAGCAGGAACGGCAGGGTCTGCATTGCCTGCAGAAGCCCTGTCTCGCGGGCGCCCGCCCCCAGCGCGAGCACCGCGACGATGGGCGCTGCGGCCAGTCCGATCTGTTCCGCCGATTGCGCGGCGAGGTTCGACCAGGCGAGGCGGTGGAAAGCGGCCGGCAGTGAACGGGACTGGGTCATCGCGGATATCCTGAGCCAAGAATTGGCTCACGGAAGCATGCCGGCGATGCGCCGCCACTCCGCTTATGGACTTCGAATCGGAAGAGAGCTAGCGCGGACCGAATGCGTCGCGCAGGCCGCCTGTGACGGGATAGGCGGCGATCGATTCGCCGTGGCTCTGTTTGTAGCGGTCGACCTGTACCATCCCGGGCGCGCCCATCATGAAAGACAGGAGGCAATAGCGATGCCCAGCCGTCACCGGCTCGACCTGATGGGTGATGGCGCCCGAATAGATCAGCGCGGTGCCGGCGGCCGGCTTGTGGCGTTCGCCGGGGAACTCGGGAAACGCGAGATGGCCGCCCGCGAAATCGTCGTTGAGATTGAGCGTCAGGCCGAATTCGCGATGCGAGCCGATATCGGCGTAATCGCGGTGCTTGCGGAAATGTCCGCCCTCTTCGGCGGCGTAGCGCGCCAGCAGAATGCGCTCCAGCGCCACCGTCTCGAACATGTAATAGCGGCGGATCTGCAAAAAGACGCGGCGGCGCAACCGTTCCATGACCGAATCGAACAGCGGCGTGCTCGCTTCGAGCACCACGTCGCGCCGTACCTTGCGATGGGGATCGTCGACCAGACGATACTTGCCGTCGGCGTCCTTCAGCATGTAGCCGCTGCCTTCGGGCGTGCATGAATCATAATGGGCGATCAGCCCCGCGCATTCGTCCGGCGTCAGCACCCCGGGGATCAGCAGAACCGGCGCGCGGCCGGGCTCGTTCGACTCGGCCAGGCCGCGCAGCGTGGCGGCGGCCGATGCGGCGAAGGCATCGGCTGTCGCGAAATCGATGACCTGGCGCACGATCAATTGCGAATCGGTGATGAAGGCCGTCATGCGGACGGTATTGCCGTGCACGACTCCGAATGTGCGGTGGAGCGCAAGGGTTGGATCGAGAATCAACGGTGCCCGTTCAAGCCAGGCCTTGATCGTGGGTTCTTCGAGGGAACCGGCATCGGCGAAGACGGGCACGATGGCGAAATCGTTGGCGCGCGCCTGGCGGCGCAGGCCGTCGAGTTCGGCCGAGAGCCGGGTCATCACCGCCTTGACGCGCGGATCAGCGGCCGTGCCGAGGAAAAGAAGCGCCGTCCGCAATCCGCCGAACTGTTCGATGTTCACCTCGCCCTGCGGATGCAAACGAACACGCATCCACGGCAGGGGATCGCCCACCGCCACGGGATCATTAGCAAGAACGAAGGGAGACGCCATCGCAGGCTGAGGGTTGGGCACGGACATGGGCCGGAGCATAGCGCCGAGATTTTAAAATTTGCTACCGGCGCGCCAGGCGGCGGCTATCGTGTTCAAAAAAATGGGATTTCGAGCTTCGTCACAAACAATAAAGCCAAGATGTCTTTACGTTTCCGCCCGCAAACCGCCCTTCAACTAAGCGTTGAATAGGCGGTATACTCCCTCGCATAAGAAGCTGGCACGTCAAGCAGAAGCGGCTCAGCGCAAACGTCGGACCGGCAAGGGTTTAAGCGGGCTGAACGGATATGCGCCAAATACGCCGTTTGTGACTACCTAAAAGTGTGCTGGCATAAGCTTGAGGGAAAGGAGGCGTGGCTTACGCCATCCATTGGCATATCGCCGACGGGTGGTGGCGATGGCTTTGATC
>CAZNZI010000687.1:0-3592 GCA_964577475.1 uncultured Rhodospirillaceae bacterium | reverse complement strand
CGTCGATGAATTCGCTCTTGATCTTGAGCCGGTCGAGCATTGCGCCGATCTGCGGCCCGCCGCCATGGACGACGACGGGATTGATGCCCACCTGGCGCAGCAGCACCACGTCGCGCGCGAACAGGAGCGACAGCGAATCGTCACCCATCGCATGGCCGCCGTATTTGATGACGATCGTCTCGTTGTTGTGGCGCCGGAAATAGGGCAGCGCCTCGGACAGCGTATGCGCCTTCTCGAGCCAGGTGCGGCGCTCGTCGTCGCGGGTTGGGTCCGGCGTTGTCATCATTTCGTCTCCGACACGGGTTGCGCAAGGCCGGCGAGAACGGCCCGCAATTCGGGCACGCCATCACCGTCCTGGGCGCTGACGGCCATCATATCAGGATGCGCGGCCGCGTGGCGCGCGGCTTCTTCCGCCACGGACTGCTGCACGGCCTCCAATTCGGCGGCTTTCAGCTTGTCGATCTTGGTCAGCACGACCTGGTACGGGACGGCCGAACCGTCGAGAACCGTCATCGCCTGGCGGTCGGAATCCTTGAGGCCGACGCGGGCGTCGATCAGCAGCAGGGTCCGCTGCAACACCGTCCGGCCGCGCAGATAGCCGTCGATCAACTGGGTCCAGGCGATCACCGCGGCCTTGGGGGCCTGGGCGAAACCGTAGCCGGGCAGATCGACCAGCATCAGCCGCCCGCCGAGATCGAAGAAGTTGAGCTGCTGGGTGCGGCCCGGCGTCCGCGACGTCCGGGCCAGCGCCTTCCGTCCGGTCAGCGCGTTGATCAGGCTCGACTTGCCGACATTGGAACGGCCGGCGAAGGCGATCTCGGGGAGAGTCGCCTTCGGCAAATGCGCGACATCGGTCGCAGCCGTCGCGAATTTGCTTTCGCGCGCGAACAGCTTCCGTCCGGCCTCGATGGCCTCCGGGCCGAACGCGGCGCTCAGCGCTTTACCATCTGCCGGCGGATGATCCATTGCTGCGCAATCGACAGCGTGTTGCTGCACGACCAGTAGATCACCAGGCCGGCCGGGAACTTGGCCATCATGAAGGTGAAGACCACCGGCAGGATCATGAACATCTTCGCTTGAATCGGATCCGGCGGCTGTGGGTTCAGCTTCTGCTGCAGATACATGGTGATGCCCATGGCCAGCGGCCACAGGCCGATATGCGGCAGTTCGATCACGCCGGGGATGACGGTGTTCCAGGGGATCAGGCCGAACAGATTGAAGATGGTCGTCGGATCCTGCGCGGAGAGATCGTGAATCCAGCCGAAGAACGGCGCGTGGCGCATTTCGATGGTGACCAGCAGCACCTTGTACAGCGCGAAGAACACCGGGATCTGGATCACCAGCGGCAGACAACCCGAAACCGGGTTGGCCTTCTCGCGCTTGTAGAGCGCCATCATCTCCTGGTTCAGCTTCGCGCGGTCGTCGCCGTAGCGGGCCTGCAGCTTTTTGATCTCGGGCTGCAGCATCTTCATCTTGTTCATCGACTTGTACGACCGGTTGGCGATCGGGAAGAACGCGCCGCGCACACAGACGGTGAAGATCAGAATCGCCAGGCCGAAATTGGGCACCTGCTCGTGGATGAAGCGCAGGAACTTGAACAGCGGCAGGGTCAGGAAGCGGTAGAGGCCGAAGTCGATCGCCAGATGCATATTGGGCGCCTTGAGCTGCGCCGAATAGCCGTCCAGCAATGCAAGGACCTTGGCGCCCGCGAACAGATGCGTCGTTTCCTGTGCGGTGCCGCCCGGTGCGGCGGATTGGGCGGGGCCGATCCAGTCGGTCTGATAGTGGTCGAAGCCCAGCGCGTCGTTCCAGAACATGCGCGTGCTCAGCTTCTGCGCCTGGTCGGGCACCATCAGGGTGGCGAAATATTTGTCGGTGAAGCCGAGCCAGCCGCCCGTGGTCTCGAATTTCTTGCCATGGCAGGTGCTGTCGGGGGCGCAGCCGCCGATCGCGGCGTCGTCCTTCAGGCCCTTGTACATATTCGGGCCGAAGACGCCGAGGAACACGCCGTAGATGCCCTTGTCCTTAAGGCTGCCATCGAGGACGCCGATCGGGCCCTCATGCAGCACCGAGAAATTGAGAAGCGGCGGCGTCTCCCATTGCGCGACATTGCCATAGGGGCTGAGGTCGATCGCCTTGTCGGTGTGGTTCTCGACCGTATCGGTGATCGTGAACATATAGTCCGCATCGACGGCATAGGTGCGCTTGAAGACGAGCCCGGCGCCGTTGTCCCAGGTCAGCGTGACCGGCTTTTCCGGCGTCAATTCGGGCGCGCTCGCGGTCCACACGGTGTCGGATGCCGGCACCGGGGCCGATTTGTCGGTGGTGGACCATCCGGATTCCGCGAAATACGCACCCTTGCCGCTGCCGACGGGCGGCGAGAGGAGGGTGATCGGCGGGCTGTTGGGATCGGTCGTCTCGCGATATTTGAGGAGCTGCAGGTTGTCGACCCGCGCGCCTTTCAGCGCGATCGAGCCGCTCAGGCTCGGCGTCGTGATCTTGACGCGCGGTTCCGCAAGGGCGTCCGCCAGCGTGGCCGGCAAGGTGCCGTTCAGCTTCGCGGCCGGCGCGGCGGCGTTCGGCTGGGCGGCGGGTGCGGTATTCTTGTCGGGCGCGGGCTGGGTCGTCGTCGGCGGTTGCTGCGTCTGAGTCTGGGTCTGCGGCTGCTGCGCAAGCTGCTTCGGCGTGAAGAAGAACTGCCAACCGACGATGATGATGCCGATCAGAACGACCATGATGATCGTATTGCGCTGCTGTTCGCCCATGATGTCCTACTGTTGTGCGCTCATCGGCGCGGAAGTGCCGTGCGCGCACGGGCCGTGATCGTGATGATGGTGAGCCGGAGGCACGGGATCGTAACCCGAGCCGCCCCAGGGATGGCACCGTGACAAGCGATGCAGCGTGAGCCAGCCGCCCTTCAGCGCGCCATGGACGCGAATCGCTTCGATGCCGTAATGCGAACAGCTCGGCTCGTAGCGGCAACTCGGCGGCAACACGGGCCGCAGGAGAAGCTGATAGCCACGGATCAAGCCGCTCAGGAAAAGACCGGCGGGGCTCACGATACCGAACTCGCTGTCGAAGGGGCGGCGGCGCCGGCACCGGCGTCGCGCAATGCGCCCACACGTTTAAGGGCGGTGCGCAAATCCTGCAACAGAAGAGGATAGGGCCGGTCGATGGTTTCGGTGCGGCCGATCAGCACATAGTCGTAACCGGGCGCCGCGGCGTCGGTCATCACCTCGCGTGCGGCCGCTTGCAGACGGCGCCGCGCGCGATTGCGCGCAACCGCGTTACCGACCTTGCGGCTGCAGGTGAACCCGATATGGATAGTGCTGCCGGAACCATCGCTCGTGGTGCCCATCGCCATGGCTTGCAACACGAGTCCCGGGGTGGAGAACTTGCGCCCCTGAGCGGCAATGCGCAGGAACTCGGCGCGGCGCTTGAGCCGACCGAGAGGGGCGCGGCTCAATTAGGCGGAAAGCTTCTTGCGGCCCTTGGCGCGGCGGGCGGACAGAACCTTGCGGCCGCCAACGGTCGCCATGCGGGCGCGGAACCCGTGCCGGCGCTTGCGGACGAGTTTGGACGGCTGATAGGT
>CAZNZI010000686.1:0-1880 GCA_964577475.1 uncultured Rhodospirillaceae bacterium | reverse complement strand
CTTTTCGCCAGCCGTGACCGCCATGCTAGAGCTTCACCCAGGCCGAGTTGCGCTTCGAGGAGCGCAGCACGGCGTCAATGAACTTCATCCCCGCCATGCCCGCGTCGATGCCGGGCACCAGCAGCGAGGCCGGGTCGGGCTTGCGCCGTTCGATCCTGGCGCTGATCTGCTCGGCGAGATCGGTGTAAAGCTGGGTGAAACCCTCGATATAGCCCTCGGGATGACCGGCCGGCACACGCGAAGCATGGGCAGCATAGGCCATCGAGCCCGCGCCCGAACGGCTGAGGCGCTGGGCCGTCTGGCCGAAGGGCGTGAACTTGAGATAGTTCATATCTTCGTGGCGCCATTCGAGCCCGGCCTTGTCGCCGAACACGCGCACCATGATGTTGTTCTCGCTGCCCACGGCCACCTGGCTGGCCCAGAGCATGCCCTTCGCGCCGCCCTTGAAACGCAGCATCACATGGACGTTGTCGTCGACCTTGCGGCCCGGCACGAAAGTGTGGACGTCGGCGCACACCGCATCGCATTTCAGGCCGGTGACGAAGCACGCCATGTTGTAGGCATGGGTGCCGATATCGCCCAGCGACCCGGCGGGGCCGGTGCGCTTGGGATCGGTGCGCCACACGGCTTGCTTGTTGCCGGTCTTTTCGAGCGGCTCGCTCAGCCAGTCCTGCGGATACTCGACATGGACCATACGCACCTTGCCGAGCATCCCGGCGGCCACCATCTCGCGCGCCTGACGCACCATCGGATAGCCGGTAGAGGTGTGGGTGAGGCCGAAGACGAGGCGGCTTTTGCGCACCACCTTTTCCAGCGCCTTCGCTTCGTCGAGGGTCGCCGTCATCGGCTTGTCGAGGATGACGTGAATGCCCGCGTCGAGGAACGCCTGGGTCGGCCCGAGATGGACGTTGTTGGGCGTGACGATGGCGACGGCATCGATGCCGTCTTCACGCTGCGACTCGCGCGCGGCCATCTCCTGATAGCTGGTATAGATGCGATCCTTGGCGAGACCGAGTTCCTTGCCGCTGGCCCGCGCACGGCGAGGATCCGAGGAGAGCGCGCCGGCGACGAATTCATAGCGATCGTCGAGCCGGGCGGCCATGCGGTGCACCGCGCCGATGAAGGCGCCCTGGCCGCCGCCCACCATGCCCAGCCGCAGCTTGCGCTGACCCCGGCCGTCGCCCTTGATCTTCAGTGCCATGGTCGTCTCTCCCTGACGTCTTGTGGTTCTTCGGACGGACACGCTCACGTCAAAGCGTGACGAAGTCAAGGCCCAGGGGACGGTTGCACGTCGGGGACGCGCGCGCCATCATCGATCCGAAATAAATCGAGGGAACGGCAGCATGGCCATCGTCGCGGGCGTCGATTTCGGCACCCTGAGCGTGCGTGTGTCGATCGTGGACAGCGCGCGCGGCGTGCTGGGTGCCGCGACGGCGGACTATCCGCTGCACCGCATCCCCGGCGATCCCGACCATGCGACCCAATCCCATGACGACCAGATGCGCGCACTCGCCGACGCGATGCGCGGCGCCGTCAAGGCCGCGGGAATTAAATCCGATGCGGTCGTCGCCATCGCGCTCGACGCCACCAGTTCCAGCGTAATCCCGGTCGACACGGCGATGCAGCCGCTCAGCGAGTATTACCTCTGGTGCGACCACCGCGCCAAGGGCGAAGCCGGTGAGATCACCGCGGCGGCACGCCGGACCAGGCTCGAAGCGATCGACTGGTGCGGCGGCACCTATTCCTCGGAATGGGGTTTCTCGAAGCTGCTGCACTGGTTGCGGCATAATCCGGACAAGCGCACGCGGTTCGCGAGTGCCTTCGAGAATTGCGACATGGTCGCGGCGACACTCGCGGGTATCACCGATCCGAAGCAGGTC